>CALLDA010000224.1 GCA_937998635.1 uncultured Pseudomonadales bacterium | reverse complement strand
GTCAACGTCGGTTGTGTGCCGAAAAAACTCTTTGTTTACGCAGCCTCTTTCCACGAAGAATTTGCTTCTGCCGCTGGATTCGGCTGGACACTGCCTCCCGCAAGTTTTGACTGGTCGGTATTACGAGATAATAAAAACACTGAAATAGAACGCTTAAATGGCATTTACGGCAGGTTGTTAGTTGATGCCGGTGTAACCTTGTTCAATGCTAGAGCGGTCATAGAAAGTCCCCATGAAGTATTGGTAGACGGCAAAAAAATAAGCGCTCGCTACATTCTAGTGTGTACCGGTGGCCAGCCTTTTGTGCCAGATTTCCCTGGCTCTGAACACGTTATCACCTCGGACCAGGCTTTCTTTCTCGACAAACTTCCGAAAGTGATAACCCTAGTAGGCGGGGGTTATATCAGCGTTGAATTCGCCGGAATATTTGCCGGCCTGGGTGTCGAGACCCACCTGGTGTATCGCGGGCCACTATTCCTTAAGGAGTTCGACCAGGATCTTCGCGAGACCCTGGCGGAGCAGATGTCGGAAAAGGGCATCCACCTGCATTTTAATACCGAAATTGACAGCATCAGCAAAGACGGTGAATCGCTGGTATCCAATCTATCCACCGGCGAGACGCTGACCAGCGGCCTGGTAATGTACGCCACCGGAAGAACAGCCAATATACAGAACCTGGGTTTAGAGAAGACCGACGTGCTTATCGATAAAAGAGGTACGGTGGTTGTCGATGATTATTTTCAGACTAAGGAGCCCTCAATCTATGCCATTGGTGATGTTATTGGCCGTGTTGAGCTAACCCCGGTTGCCATCAACGAAGGTATGATTCTGGCGGATAATTTATTCAATGGCGGTCATGGAGTGATGAATTATGATTTTATTGCAACTGCGGTTTTCAGTCAGCCTAACTTAGGCACTGTGGGACACACCGAGGCGCAGGCGAGAAAGCTTTATAAAAAAGTCGACATTTACCGATCTAAATTCACGCCCATGAAACAAACCCTGGGTGGCGGTTCCGATAAAATTTTAATGAAGCTGATTGTCGATGCCGAGTCTGACCGAGTGGTCGGTTGTCATATGTTAGGCGAGGGTGCAGGGGAAATTATTCAGGGTTTAGCGGTCGCTATTAAAGCCGGTGCCACCAAGCATGATTTTGATGCCACGGTGGGTATTCATCCATCGGCAGCGGAAGAGTTTGTGACTATGCGAGCGCCGGTTTAAATTTCATATTTTCTATTTCCAATAAAGTTTACAAGCTTAAAAAAATAGAGCTATTAAAATGAGCCAATAAAAAAGGACTACTAAAAAGTAGTCCTTTTTTATTGCTTATATCAGGGAGTGTCGCCCTAATATATCTGTCTTAATAGACAGCTCTTACTAGACAGCTCTTAATAGACAATAATGCCTCGGATATTACGGCCTTCAACCAGGTCGTCAAAACCTTGATGAACTTCGTCGATGGTGTAGGTGCGTGAGCACATACGGTCGAGATCCAGTTGTCCGGTTTCATAAAAGCCAAGCAATTTAGCGAAATCGACTTTGGCGTTGGTGCTGCCGTAGATGCAACCACAGACCTTTTTCGAAGACAGTGGCATTTCCAGGGCACTAAATTTGTACTCGTCCTGAGGGCTGCCAGCGCCGACCATGCAAGTGGTGCCGCCGCGACGGGTAGACGCATAAGCCTGGGCTGCAACGGCGGGGAAACCAATCACTTCAAAGGCATAGTCGACGCCAATACCACCGGTAATTTCCATGATTTGCGCTACTGGATCTTCGCTGGCGTTAACCGTGTGGGTCGCACCAAAATCGCGGGCTGCTTCGAGCTTTGCATCGTTCAAATCAACGGCGATTAAAGGATTTGCACCAGCAATTTTCGCACCCTGAAGGGCTGACAGGCCAACACCACCACAACCGAACACAGCAGCGCTGCTACCAGGTTGAACCTGAGCGGTGTTGAGCGCTGCACCGGCACCGGTCATAACACCACAACCGACCAGAGCGGCTGCTTTGAGATCATACTTTTTGTCGATGGCCACCACACACATAGACGGGCAGACGACCTGCTCAGCCATGTTGCCCAGTGCTGCAAAGGCACCGATATATTCACCATCGAGTTTTACGCGGCTGGTGCCATCGGGCTGCATACCGCTAAAAATATCAGTAGCAGTACATAGCCACGGCTCCTGGTGGAGGCAGAAATAACAATCGCCACACATGGGAATAAACGAGGTAATAACGTGATCGCCGACTTTGACATTCTTGACGTTTGCGCCAATTTCTTCAACGACACCCGCGCCCTCATGGCCCAGGACAATCGGCATGGGCATGGGTAGCTTGGCATTAATGACAGACATATCCGACTGACACAGGCCGGTGGCGGCCATGCGAATTCGAACCTCGTCAGCTTTAGGAGCATCCAGCTCGATTTCCCTTACTGAGTATTCATTTTGCCCCGTTAAAACAACAGCTTTAGCTTTCATACCGAACCTCTTGATAGTTTGTAGTTCAGGACCTGGTGGATACTAATGCTTGAGCCAGCATGCTCAAGCCAGTGGATCAGCCCTGTTGAAGAGTGTGGCGCCCCTGATATTAACTGGCTGGCTTAGTCGTTACGTGAAGCCAGTTAGCACGAAGATTTACGCCGCGAGAATTTACCATGGGTGGATCAATTTGTCAGCCACTTGACCCTCCTCACTGAGACCGTTTAACCACTCGCCCGTGAGCGATGCGATAAAGAATGGGCAACACGAACAGCGTCAACAGTGTCGATGAAACAATCCCTCCAATCACCACCGTTGCCAGGGGCCGCTGCACTTCTGCGCCGGTTCCGGTATTTAAGGCCATCGGTACGAAACCCAGGCTGGCGACCAGGGCGGTCATTAATACTGGCCGCAGGCGAATCATCGCGCCATCAATAATCGACACATATAAGTCTCCCCGTTCGTGCCAGAGTTGGCGGATAAAAGCGAGCATGACCAGACCATTTAATACTGCCACGCCGGAAAGGGCGATAAAGCCAACGCCCGCAGATATCGACAGGGGCATGTCCCGTAGCCATAGGGCGATAACGCCACCGGTCAGCGCCAGCGGCACGCCGGTAAAAATAATCCCGGCGTCTTTAATGGAATTAAAGGCCATGATCAGCAGGCCGAGAATAATGGCCAGCGTAATCGGCACCACAATGGACAGTCGCTGACTCGCCGACTCCAGTTGCTTAAAGGTGCCTCCGTAGTCGAGCCAGTAGCCGGGTGGTAGTTCGATGTCTCGATTGATGCGGGCTTTTACTTCGGCAATAAAAGAGCCGAGATCGCGGCCCCTGACATTGGCGGTAACCACTACGCGGCGTTTACCATTCTCGCGGCTGATTTGATTGGGCGCGGGTGCCAGTTCGATAATAGCCACCTCCGACAGCGGCACGTAACCGCCATTGGGGAGAGGTATTGGTAAATCCCCCAGGCTGGCGACATCTCGCCGCAGTGTTTCCGGCAAACGTACCACCAACTCAAAACGTCGGTCGCCCTCAAAAATAAGACCCGCAGGCTCACCGCCAATAGCAGCGGCAAGGGTGTCC
>CALLDA010000223.1 GCA_937998635.1 uncultured Pseudomonadales bacterium | reverse complement strand
CAGGAGGTATTCGAGTTTTTGCGAGAATGTACTGAGCAAAATATTCGCTGCGCCATGATCACCCACGGCAAAGGTTTGCACCGCGATCCACCCGCGTTGCTTAAAAGCTGTGTCAATCATTGGCTTCAACAGGTGGATGAAGTACTGGCTTTTCATAGCAGCGCTGTCCAGCATGGCGGCTCCGGGTCAACCTATGTTTTACTGCGCAAAAGTTTGGCAATGGCAGAAAAAAACAGAGAAAAATTTGCCGTAAAGTCGAATCGTTAGTTTAAGAAAGAACAGATAGTTAGGTTCAGGTAATTATAAAAAGGCTCGCGTTGCTCCATTCAGGGAAGCTTCGCGCCAGCAGAGAGAATCACATATGACTAATAAGCTAAAAATGATGTCTCTAGCATTTGAGGCAAGCTCTCCGGTACTGATTGCGGACCGGGACCAAATATTAATCGGTGCGAATCAGGCTTGTGTCGACTTAAGTGGGTTTTCTGCCGAAGCTCTGTGCGGCATGTCTATGGCAGCTTTGTACTCAATACAGGGTAATGATTTTACGAGCGTTGTCGAAGACGGAATTTTGGCGTTCTTATCGGATCCTGGGGATCGTTGCTTTTATTCGGGAAAGACAGTTCGGACTAGTAAAGCCGGGGAGATAATAAATTTTATAGAAACAATTACCGTTGTTAGGGATGAGCTGGGCCGGCCCAGGAATTATCTGGTGAACTTCCAGAATATTAATCAGTTACTAGAAACCGAACAGGCGCTTCGTGAATCTCAGCAGACCTATGCCAGCCTTATGGAGTCTATGTACGATGGTGTCCTTATGCTTTGTAAAACTGAGATCGTTGATTGCAATGAACAGTTTGCGCGTATGCTATCGATGGATAAGGCGTCAATTATCGGGCGGAACATCGCAGAGCTATCAGTTCCGATTCAAGAGGACGGTTCCAATTCCGAATCAAAGGCTGCACAGGTTTTTAAATCGGTAGTGGCCGGGCGACCAGGCCATATGGATTGGCGATTGCAACAACCAGGTGGTCAGCTGATAGAGATTGAAGCCAGTTTGAGTCGAGCAACGTTTGGTGAAGAATCCATACTGGTTGCAACGGCACGGGACGTAACGGCAAGAAAGTTGATCGAAAGAGAACGTCAATTATTGCTGGACGAACTTTGTAATAAAGAAGAGATGATTCGATTGGCCGGTATGGCTTCAGGTGTTGTATCTGGACTTTATGATCTCGGTACTGGGGCAGTTAGCTGGTCCGACGGCGCGGAGGACTCGCTGGGACTTGAGCGGGGCACCTTGGGCAAATCAATGGATGACTTTAAAGCTAACATGAATGCCGATGAGTTGATTGAGTTGGAACGTGTAGTAGTCGATGGGCTTAGGTCTGGCGAGGTTTTTAAATATGAAATTAGCAGGCTTGGGGGTAATGTAGTTAATCGTTGGTTTAGCATTCAAGGTAAGGCTGACTATAATGAACGGCACGAAGCTGTAACTATTCGCGGCACCATAGCTGATATCACTGAGCAAAAAAATTCCCAACAAGAAATTGAAACACTGGCCTACTATGACCCATTGACGGGCCTGGCTAACCGACGTTTGCTACTAGACAGGTTGCAGCAATGCTGTTCTCAGGCAGAGAGACGTGGTTCCAGTGGTGCCCTGTTGTTTATCGACCTGGATCATTTTAAATTATTGAATGATAGCCTCGGGCATCAAGTGGGTGATGAGCTGTTAATGGAGGTGGGTCAGAGGTTACAGGCCTGTTTGCGCAAGGAGGATACAGTTGCTCGTATGGGCGGCGACGAGTTTGTGGTACTACTGCCCTCTATCCCGGGTGATCCTGGCTTAGTTGCGAGTCGGGTCCGCAATGTCGCCGGTAAGGTGGGCAGAAGCATCGCAAAGGATTATATATTCAACGACAATCACTACCATATGTCTGGCAGTATCGGTGTGGCGATCTTTCCACACGATAGTACCAAGGCTAATATTCTTCTCCAACAAGCCGATGCCGCCATGTATCTCGCTAAAAAGAGTGGTCGTGATACGGTCGCTTTCTATCATGCTTCTCTCCAAACTGAGGCTGATTCCCGTCTTAGTCTGGAGGCAGGCTTACGAAATGCAGCTGATCGTGGTGAGTTGGAATTGTATTATCAACCGCAAGTGGATGTTGCCTATGGTGGGCAGGTTGTTGGGGCCGAAGCTTTACTGCGTTGGAATCATCCTGAAAACGGTTTGGTTATGCCTGATACCTTTATTCCCGTTGCCGAGGAAACCGGACTCATTTTAAGCATTGGCAGGTGGGTGTTGGGGCGTGCCTGTGTGCAGTGTGCTCTATGGAATCAGGGTCGAGATGAAAAGAACAGGATTGGGATAGCAGTGAATGTTAGTCCGGTACAGTTTCGTCATCAGAATTTCGTCGGTGAGGTCAAGAGTATTATTGGCGAGCAAGGGCTTGATCCCGAGCTGGTAACCCTGGAAATTACTGAAGGGACACTTATCGATAGCCTTGAAGATACTAAAATTAAGCTTGATGAGCTACAAAAGTTTGGCGTGCGTATATCAATAGATGATTTTGGTACCGGCTACTCATCTCTGTATTACTTGAAAAACCTGCCTTTAGATGAGCTTAAAATAGATCGAATCTATATCCAGGATATTATTGATGACCCGAGTGATGCGGCGATTGTTGCTAGTATTTTGGCAATCGCTAAAAATTTGGAACTCAGTGTTGTGGCCGAAGGTATCGAAACTGGGGAGCAGGCAAAGTTTCTGCAAAATATTGGTTGTTACATTAACCAGGGCTACTTTTATTCTCGGCCGATCCCTGCGGAGGCATTCACTGCTAAATACTTGGAGTTACAGGACGCGGTTGTGGAGGCGCTGTAGGCACGGATATCAGATTGGGTCGATGCATTTCAGCGTGCGAGATGCGGTGTAGAAGATATATGAAGTATATTTTTGGTAGTAACTTTCTATACTGCTAGTCAGAGTCGTCATCATATATTGGCTATACTTGGGGCGAGCACCTGGATAAAAACACTACGAATTAGAGTGGTGAACCACGCATGGTGTTAAGGTCGTAATCTAATTTTCATAGGAGTGTCAACATGCCAAATCATACATACAAACATATTGAAATAACCGGAAGTTCTACAAAGGGTTCTGACGATGCGATCAGCTCAGCCATAGCTGAGGCTTCTAAAACCCTCGACCATTTGCACTGGTATGAAGTGATAGAAAGCCGGGGCTTTATCGATGATGGAAAGGTTAAGCATTGGCAAGTGACGTTGAAAGTAGGGTTCCGTCTGGATCGTTAAGCACTGCTGGGTATTATTGAGGGTTGCGGCTATAGGTCGTTCGTGGCGGCCTGTGCGTGCGTAAACAGGTCAGTTGACCATAGGGATATTTCAAATTTGAAACAGTATCAACGAGGGGTGTGAAGAGGCGGGGGTGGGTCGTGGTCATAGTAGTCCTTTGATAATCCCCTGTTAATAGCTATGATGTTTCCTGGTCAGTAGTATTGTCGAGTAACGAATTACTTTTTCGTCCTGGCAAAGTTGGTAGGCCTATAACTAAAAATATTTTCCAACATAATACATTCTGGGGGTTTCATGATCGATTACACACTAATACCGCCTATTCTAGGCGGCGCTGGTTTGCTGTGTGCGCTTTTTATTTACATGCTTGTTATGCGTTACCCTGCTGGGGAAGAGGCGATTACAAAAATTGGTGACCAGATTCACCTCGGTGCGATGGTTTTTATGCGCCGCGAGTACACCATGCTGGCCATGTTTGCCGCTGCGGTACTTGTCGCGATATATATGTCACCTCTCGGTACAAATACCGCTTTAGCTTTTCTAGTCGGTGCCCTGTGCTCCGCAACCGCTGGCTGGCTGGGTATGATTGCCGCCACTAAGGCCAATGTACGCACTGCCACGGCGGCCAATACCGAAGGTGCGGCAACGGCTCTGTCGGTCGCCTTTTATGGGGGTTCGGTGATGGGCCTTTGTGTTGCCTCCCTGGGATTAATTGGATTGGGGAGTTTGTATCTTTATTTCGGCGGTGATGCTCATACCGCCCACGCCATCCACGGTTTTGGTATGGGTGGCTCGGTGGTCGCGTTGTTTTCGCGGGTTGGCGGGGGTATTTTTACCAAGAGCGCCGACGTCGGTGCCGACCTGGTAGGTAAAATCGAAGCGGGAATCCCTGAAGATGATCCCCGTAACCCAGGCGTTATCGCGGATAACGTTGGCGATAACGTCGGTGACGTTGCCGGTATGGGTTCAGACATATTTGAATCCTACTGTGGTGCGATGATTGCATCCATTGCGATTGCTGCGACATTCACAGCGAGTGAGACGCAAGCGGCAATGATGTTCCTGCCTCTGGCTCTGTCCTCTATTGGTTTGATCGCTTCGGTTATCGGCATCATTATCGTGCGAGCGCGTTCTGGGTCGGAGCCCGGTCAGGCCTTGCGCTCAGGAACGATCGGTGCGCCAGTATTATTTGTTATCGCAGCTTACTTCCTTATTGACGGAATGGGCATCGAGGGCGGCGTCTGGTTTGCAGTACTCAGTGGTGCGGTTGGCGGAATTCTTATTGGTTTGATCACCGAATATTACACAGGTGGAGGACCGGTCAAAAAAATTGCGAACTCTGGGGAAACCGGGCCTGCGACGGTCATGATTACCGGCCTGGCAGTCGGTATGCAATCAGTGGTATTGCCGGTGCTATTTATCAGTGCGATTATTTTCTTTTCAACCCAGCAAGCGGGTCTTTACGGAGTAGGCATCGCGGCTGTGGGAATGTTGTCCACGGTGGGTATTACCATGGCCATCGACGCTTATGGCCCGGTTGCGGATAACGCCGGGGGCATTGCCGAAATGGGTGGTATGGGCAAAGAGACTCGTGAAATTACCGATTCTCTTGATGAACTGGGTAATACTACGGCAGCCATCGGCAAGGGTTTTGCTATTGGAGCGGCGGCGTTGGCGGCATTGGCGATTATCGCTGCCTTTGTAGAAACTGTTTCCGTTAATAAACCTGACTTTAGCCTTGAGCTTTCTGATCCCATGGTGCTGGTGGGTTTGTTTATCGGTGGCGCGATTCCTTTCTTGATCGCGTCTATTACCATGACAGCGGTGGGCGATGCGGCCTTCGATATGATCCGCGAGATTCGTCGGCAGTTTAAGGAAATCCCTGGTTTGTTGGAGGGTACTGCTGAACCAGATACTGCGAGGTGTGTCGATATAGCGACTACAGCAGCCTTACGACGTATGTTGTTGCCGGGTGCTATTGCCGTTGTTGCGCCAGTCGTGGTTGGTTTTACTTTGGGCGCAGAATCTTTGGGTGGCATGCTCGGTGGCGGCCTGCTGGGTTGCGTGCTGCTAGCGCTGATGATGGCCAATGCCGGTGGTGCCTGGGATAACGCCAAAAAGTATGTTGAGAAAGGCAACCTGGGCGGCAAAGGCTCAGATGTTCACACTGCTGTGGTGGTTGGCGACACCGTCGGTGACCCCTTCAAGGATACTTCTGGGCCGTCAATGAATATTCTGATCAATGTTATGGCTATTGTTAGTTTGGTGATTGCGCCGCTACTGTAGTTTTAACTAGCTTAACAAAACTAAGGGCGCGCTTGCGCCCTTAGTTGTTTCTGGGTAACAGGGTTAGCGCTTATGGCAGTCGGTAACCCAGGGCCTCAGTCAAATGATGATCTGCTATCGCTGCGCTGCTGTCGAGATCGGCAATGCTTCTCGCCACCTTCAGAACCCGATGATAGGCTCGCGCCGAAAGGTCGAGGCGTTCAATCGCGGTACTCATTAAACTTACCTGGCCATCGGTCAAAGTACAGATTTGTTTTACCTGAACAGCGCTGAGGCGACTGTTTTCACAGCCTTGACGCTGTATTTGAATACGTCTCGCTGACGCTATTCGTGTGGCAAGGGCAGCGCTGTTGTCGCCAGGTTCATCTGGGTTACTGGATTGAGGTCGGGTTAACTGTTCCCGAGGTATCTGGAGCACTGACACCTGGAGGTCAATGCGATCAAGCAGCGGACCTGAAATTTTGTCCCGATAGCGGTTTACCCTATCCGGCGTACAGCGGCATCGTGCGCTCCCGAGATAGCCACAGGGGCAGGGATTCATGGCTGCGACGAGCATGAATCTTGCCGGATATTCGGCACTGGTTTGCGCACGGGAAATCATGATCTTTCCCGATTCCAGGGGTTCTCGCAAGACCTCCAGAACCCTGCGCGGGAATTCGGGCAATTCATCGAGAAACAGCACACCATGGTGGGCCAGGGATATTTCGCCGGGTTTGGGGTTGCTGCCGCCCCCAACCAATGCCACCGCGGAAGCGGTATGGTGTGGCGCTCGAAAGGGTCGCTCAAAAAAATTCTGGCGCAGGCCGTTACCCGCCACAGAATAGATGGTGGCCACCTCGAGGGCTGTTTTTTCATCAAGGGCGGGTAACAAACTGGGTAGGCGGCTGGCGAGCATGGTTTTGCCGGTGCCTGGCGGCCCGCTAAACAACAGGTTATGAGCGCCGGCTGCGGCGATCTCCAGAGCTCTTTTCGCCTGATGCTGACCAATAATATCGCTTATATTCGGGCCTTCAAAGATCTTGTCTGGAGCCTCGAACCCTTGCTTAGCCAGCAGTTCAGTGCCCTGTAAGTGTGCGCATATTTCTAGTAAATGCCCTGCGCCGAAGACCGCGGTATCACGAGCCAGCGCACCTTCCCGGGCGTTTGCAGCAGGTACGATGAGCTTACGTCCCTGTAGCCCACAGGCGAGGGAAGTGGGCAGAATACCATCCACAGGTCGGGTTTCCCCAGACAGTGCCAATTCACCGATAAATTCGTACTCGGACAGTGACTCTTGAGGTAGTTGCCCCGAAGCGGCAAGGATGCCCAGGGCTATGGGTAGATCAAAGCGCCCGCCTTCTTTGGGTAAGTCGGCGGGGGCGAGATTAATGGTGATACGACGCGCAGGAAAGTCGAAATGGGAATTGAGCAAAGCGCTTCGCACGCGGTCTCTGCTCTCTTTCACTGCAGTTTCTGGGAGGCCGACCATGCTCAGGCTGGGCAGGCCATTGGATAAGTGAACTTCTACCGATACAGCTGGCGAGTCGATACCAGATTGCGCGCGGGTATGGATGATGGCGAGAGTCATGCAGTCTTCCCTGATGTGCAGTGCTCATTGGTGGTAAATACTACCCCATCCGATCTTATCTGTGACAGCGGTATTAACAAATAGCCCAGCCAATCCTTTGCCCACAGAGATTCCCGACTTGGGGAAGTAGGCGATGCCGATGACTTTGAGCCGCCTGGTCGAGCGGCTTACTTCTTGATAGGCGTCAGTAATTACGTTCAATGCCCTGATTTGGGTCGCTATTTAAAGGCAGTATTTACCTTGCGCACTAAAGTTGTGCATTTTTGCTTTAAATAACCAGGTTTAGCTAGCTCAAAAGCTGGCATGTTTCGTGCTGAACAGTATCGGGTACACCTTAAATCGGAGAACAAAATGAAAATGATTACTGCGGTTATTAAACCGTTCAAGTTGGATGATGTCCGTGAGGCCCTGGCTAATGTTGGCGTGCAGGGCCTGACAGTAACGGAAGTCAAAGGTTTTGGACGCCAGAAAGGCCATACAGAGTTATATCGGGGCGCTGAATATGTGGTCGATTTCCTGCCCAAGGTCAAGGTGGAAGTCGGCGTCAGTGATGCCATGACCGATAGTGCGGTAGAGGCCATCGTCAATGCTGCACAAACCGGAAAAATCGGTGATGGCAAGATTTTCATTGCGGACATACAGGAAGTGATACGCATTCGTACCGGTGAAACTGGCGATGACGCCGTTTGATAGCTAACTGACTTTTACTGTAGAGGAATAAATAATGGAAAGCGATATTATTCAAATTAAGTACGCGCTGGATACCTTCTATTTCCTGGTGTGTGGTGCACTGGTGATGTGGATGGCAGCCGGTTTTACCATGCTGGAAGCCGGGCTGGTTCGAGCCAAAAATACCACTGAAATTTTGACTAAAAACGTGGCGCTGTACGCGGTGTCCTGTGTGATGTATCTGATTATGGGCTACACCATTATGTATGGTGGCTCTGAGGGTGGTTTTTTCCCGGATAGCTGGTTTGGCAACACCATCGCCAATGCTTCCCCTGAAGAAGTACTGGCTGGCGCCGCTGCTGATGCGGATGACTACACTTACTATTCTGGTGCCTCTGACTTCTTCTTCCAGGTGGTTTTTGTTGCTACAGCAATGTCGATTGTCTCGGGCGCGGTCGCTGAGCGCATGAAACTCTGGGCTTTCCTGGGTTTTGCCGTGGTGATGACGGGCGTTATTTATCCAGTACAGGGCATGTGGAAATGGGGTGGTGGATTTCTTGACGCCGCCGGTTTCCTTGATTTTGCCGGTTCCGGTGTGGTGCATATGACGGGTGCCGCTGCTGCCCTGGCTGGTGTGCTGCTTTTGGGTGCACGCAAGGGTAAGTATGGTGCTGATGGATCTGTGAAGGCTATTCCAGGTGCTAATATGCCACTCGCTGCCCTAGGTATGTTTGTGCTCTGGGTGGGCTGGTTCGGTTTTAATGGCGGCTCTGAGCTGAAGGTCTCCGATATTGGCGAAGCTAACGCGGTGGCAGATATTTTTGTCAATACCAATGCCGCTGCCGCTGCGGGACTGATTGCCGCGTTGCTCATGGCCCGTGTGATGTTTGGTAAAGCTGATCTAACCATGGCCATAAACGGCGCATTGGCCGGTTTAGTGGCTATCACCGCTGAGCCGCTGACTCCTGGACCTATGTTGTCCACCCTAATAGGCGGTATCGGTGGTGTTCTCGTGGTATTTTCAGTAGTTGCAATGGATAAAATTCGTATCGATGACCCAGTGGGTGCTATCTCAGTCCACGGTGTTGTGGGTATCTGGGGTTTATTAGCGGTTTGCTTAAGCAACCCTGATGCTAGTTTAGGCGCTCAATTACTGGGTATCGGGGTCATCTTTGCCTGGGTCTTCGGTGCGAGCTTGTTGGTCTGGTTCATTCTTAAAGCGACTGTAGGCATTCGGGTTAGCGAAGAGGAAGAGTACGAAGGTGTGGATATGTCTGAGTGTGGTATGGAGGCCTATCCAGAGTTTACGACTGTAAAATAAAGTGACATTAATACCTACTTTCGGGGGACTTTAAGTCCCCCGTTTTTGTTTCTGCCTCACATTGATTTTGAACAGATGCATTATGATGCGGAAAAGTGTATCTTTTTCCCCGTTTGAGCCGCTGGGCCAAGTTTTAATTGAGCATTCTGATTTGAAGTTCTGGCCCTGAATTCAGGGTGGGACTTGCCACTGTAAACAACGAGGAATAACTTATGAAGTTGATCACCGCGATCATTAAACCCTTTAAGCTAGATGATGTCCGTCAGGCCCTGGCCGACGTGGGTGTTCAAGGTGTCACTGTCACGGAAGTCAAAGGCTTTGGTCGACAAAAAGGTCATACCGAATTGTATCGGGGTGCCGAATATGTAGTGGATTTTTTACCCAAGGTGAAACTTGAGATAGCCGTGGCGGATAATATGGTTGATGCGGTTGTTGAATCGGTGACCAAAACCGCCAGCACCGGCAAGATTGGTGACGGCAAAATATTTATCTCCTCGCTGGAAGAAATTATTCGTATTCGTACCGGCGAAACAGGTGAGGAAGCGGTATAGCGTTAGACGCGCGCAACTGGGTTAATCAGACGTTTTTTTTGCGCAATGCCCGAGGATGGGCCTGGTCGTAGGTTTTCGCCAGGTGCTGGAAATCAAGGTGAGTATAGATTTGTGTCGTGGACAGATTTGCATGGCCCAGCAATTCCTGAACGGCACGTAGATCACCACTGGATTCAAGTAAGTGGCTCGCAAAAGAATGACGTAGCATATGGGGGTTCACCCGCTGGTCAAGACCTTGCCTGGCGCTCAGGCGAGCAAGTCTTTGTTGAATAGCTCGATGGCTCAGGCGTTGACCACGCTGACTTAAAAATAATGCTTGTTGATCCTCCGCACCAGTGCTGGAACCCGGTCGCTGTGGGCGTATACCTAACCACTCGCGAAGTCTCAATAGGGCCGGTGTGCCGACCGGAAGGGTTCTGGTTTTATTACCTTTGCCCAGCACGGTGACGGTATGATCGGCGAAGTCAAGATTGTCGATGTTAAGACTGGCGAGTTCAGCCAGGCGTAAACCCGAGGAATAGAACAATTCAATCATGGCCCGATCGCGATGGGCTAACCAGCTGCTACCGGGTACCTCCATAAATTGATCGGTCTGGTCGACGTCCAGGACTTTGGGTAGTCGACGGTTTTTTTTCGGGGCGTTAATGCCAACACTGGGGTCAGACTCTAGCCATTGTTTGCGAATGGCATAGCGAAAAAAAGCCCGTAGTGAGGATAACCAGCGTTGCAAGCTAGCGCCGCCGAGTCCGCCTTTATGCAAATCGGCCAGACATTGGCGAATATGGAGGCTGTCGATTTGCTTGAGGGATTGCAGGTTTTCAGCCTGGGTCCAGTGGCTTAATTTGCCTAAATCCCGGAGGTAATTAGTGACAGTGTGGGGCGATAAAGTACGCTCCGAGGTAAGGTAATGTTTAAAACTGGCTAGCTCGGTTTTATTGGGAACCGAAAGGTCTGGGCTTAAGTTGGCGGAGCTTAAGTTGACGGGCTTTGAACTTTTATCGGCTTCAGAGCCCATAAGGATTAGCTCAGTAACTTAGGTGCGACTCTATTAAGGACTTCGGCAATATAGCTTAAAAACAAGGTGCCCATGCTGCTGCGATAATGATTTGGATCGCTGTTGCCGACAGCCAGGATGCCAAAAATGTTACCGTGACAAAGCGGCACGGCAGCCACCGATCCGATTTTATCCGCATCATCGCCGAACAAAAACTCAAGTTCGTCCTGGCGGAGCACACCACAGATCGCCCGATTCGTTCGCAGCAGGGTGCCGATGGCACTTTGGGCTTCATCCAGACCCACGACCCGGGCGTGACTGGTGGGGATTTTGTCCTGGTCGCCCAGGAGGATAAGTTTGTGGTATTCAACCCTAAAGTCGGTGCCGAGGCTGTCGTAGAGTGTGGTAACGATGGCATCGAGATTGGGAGCTTCGAGAATACTTAGCACTAAGCGTTTGGTCTTCTCAAATAGTTTGTCGTTGTCGCGAGCAGATTCGAGGAGGTTATTGAGCCGTGCGCGCATTTCCATATTACGTTCGCGGAGCACACTGATCTGTCGCTCGATCAGGGATACTGCTTTACCGCTTTCGTGGGGGAGTTCAAGGCGCTCAATAAGCTCTGGGTGTTGATCGAAAAAATCGGGGTTAGCACTCAGAAAAGCACTCACCTGCTCGGCGCTGAGTTCCGTATCGCGCCGTCGCTGGGGCTTGTCGGTATCGCTCATATTTTTATTCGCCCTTGAAATACAGTGGTCGCTGGTCCCGTCATGGTAACGGCCTGGCCTTCACCCTGCCATGAAATGTCTAGCTGACCGCCTTTTAGATAAACAGTTACCGACGAGTCTAACAGGTCTTGCTGGATACCTGCCACAACGGCAGCGCAGGCGCCACTGCCGCAAGCCTGGGTTTCGCCGGCACCACGTTCATAGACTCTGAGTTTTATTTCCCGGCGCGATACGATTTCCATAAATCCGGCGTTAACTTTTTCTGGGAAGTCGGGGTGGCTTTCTATTAGCGGGCCTAATTCGGCGACCGGCGCGCTGGCAATGCCATCGACCTGTAATACAGCATGAGGATTACCCAAAGACAGTGCTGCGAGTTGGTAAACAGCGCCATTAATATTCAGTGGATAAAGTGTTTGTGCCTTATCCCGCTTGAGAGGAATGCCGCCTGGCTCAAATACCGGAACCCCCATCTCTACGGCGATATCTTCGCCATCATCAATGTGCAGTTCTAATATGCCTGCATGGGTCTGGACCTTGAGATGGGTTTTACCGCTGAGTTTCTGATCCCGAACAAACTTGGCAAAGCAGCGTGCGCCGTTGCCACACTGGGCGACTTCACTGCCGTCGGCGTTAAAAATACGGTATTGAAAGTCAACGTTGGGGGTGGTGGGTGGTTCCACCAGCAAAATTTGGTCGCAGCCGACACCACGGTGGCGGTCGGCGAGTTTACGTGCCAGGGTGGAGCTCATATCGATGGCTTGAGAAACGCCGTCAATGACGACAAAGTCATTGCCAAGACCATGCATTTTTGTAAATCGAATGGATATCATTGTGCTTCTGGCAGCGTCTGCTCTCCCTGCATCAAGCTGTCGATAGATTCCCTCTCTCTGACCAGGTGTGCAATTTCTTGATCGACCATGATTTCAGGGGCTCGTGGTCGCGAATTGTAGTTTGAGCTCATAGTAAAACCGTAAGCGCCCGCTGAGTGGATGCAAAGCAGGTCGCCGGGCTTGATGGCAAGGCGACGATCCTTACCGAGGAAATCACCGGTTTCACAGACCGGGCCGACGATATCATAAATGTCCTCGGTCTCACTTTCTTCATGGAGAACGGATTCAATATTTAACCAGGCTTCATACAACGCGGGTCTGATCATGTCGTTCATCGCAGCATCAATCACAGCGAATTTTTTATCGCCGTTATTTTTAATATATTCGACTTTACTCAGCAATATACCGGCATTGGCGGCTATAGAGCGACCTGGCTCCAGGATCAGAGTCAAGTCGTGATAGCGTAATTTGTCAAGTATTGCGGCAATATAGTCGCCGATGGGTGGTGGGGATTCGTCTCTGTAACAGACACCCAGACCACCACCTAAATCCAGATGCTTGATGGCGATACCGGACTCAGCTAATTTATCGACCAGTGCCAGGGTGCGATCAAGGGCGTCGATAAAAGGTGCGATTTCGGTGAGCTGTGAGCCGATATGGCAATCAACACCGATGACTTCTATATGACTTAATTCAGCAGCGCGCTGGTAGACAGACACAGCCGTGTCGATATCAATACCAAATTTATTTTCTTTTAGACCGGTGGAAATATAGGGGTGGGTCAGGGCATCAACATCTGGGTTAACACGCAGAGACACTGCGGCAACGACATTGAGGCGAGCCGCGATACGCTGGATTTGATCCAGCTCACCTTCAGATTCGACGTTAAAGCAATGGATACCGACTTTGAGTGCGTACTCGATTTCATCGGCGCGTTTGCCGACGCCAGAAAAAACGGTTTTATCCGCACGCCCACCGGCTCTCAAAACCCGTTGTAATTCGCCAGCGGAAACAATATCAAAACCCGCACCTAGATCGCTTAACACCTTGAGCACGGCCAGGTTTGAGTTGGCTTTTACCGCATAACAGATGAGATGTGATTTGCCAGTTAGTGCTTGCTGATAGGCTAAAAAATGGTCGCTCAGCGCCTGTTTCGAATACACATACGCCGGAGTCCCGTACTGGGATGCAATGTCGGTCAGTGGTACGCCTTCTGCATACAACCGGCCTTTGGAGTAGGCGAAGTGATTCATGGTTTGAGTGGCTGAAGTTACCAGGGTCTAGGTTGCAGGTGATTCACTTACAGGGGGGGAGCTAGTGGAAGATTCGTCTTGTGCAGGCACTTGTCGTTCAGCTGGAGCGGGTTGCTGTTCTACCGGAGGTGCCGGGATATAGAGTGGGCCTTTATTACCGCAGGCACTTAAGCCGCCAATGCCAAGCCCGCCTAGACACAACAGCAAAAAAACCACGAAGGTTGAATGTTTGGTGGCGTAACGAAATTTCATAGTGCGAAGCCCTCGTGGCAAGGGCCGGAGTATACCGGTTGCGGGCTTCTATACTCAATCGGAGATTGATCAATAGTGGGTTGGGGACAGCCTGAAACTTGCTGAGTTTGCGTCCGATAAAAGCTTGAGCCAAGTATGACAATTCAGTTTGGCTATCCAGTCAAGAAGGATACGTTCCTCATCATTTTTCTAAAGATTGCATTGTGCGAGCAGCAGCAACAGCTTTTTTTACCTGCTCCGGAGCGGTACCGCCGACATGATTTCTACTGCTGACTGAGCCTTCCAATGTAAGTACGCCAAAAACATCTTCCTGGATAGAAGGATGAAAAGCGCGCAATTGCGCCAGGGATAGCTCGGCTAAATCTTTGTTGTGAGCAATGCCAAAGGCCACGGCCTTGCCAACAACCTCGTGGGCATCCCTGAAGGCGATGCCTCTGTTGACCAGATAGTCGGCCAGATCGGTGGCGGTTGAATAGCCTCGCAAGGCTGCTTCTCGCATATTGTCAGCTTTTACCTCGATCGCCGGGATCATATCGGCAAATGCCCTCAGGCAGTCGCTTACTGTATCAACAGCATCAAAAAGCGGTTCTTTGTCTTCCTGGTTATCTTTGTTGTAAGCCAGAGGTTGGCCTTTCATTAGGGTTAGCAGGCCCATCAGGTGGCCATAAACCCGCCCGGTTTTGCCGCGCACTAACTCAGGTACATCGGGGTTTTTCTTCTGGGGCATAATTGATGAGCCGGTGCAAAAGCGGTCGGGCAGGTCGATGAATGAAAATTGAGCCGAGGCCCATAAAATTAATTCTTCTGAGGCTCGGGAAAGATGTGTCATTAGCAGGCTGGCGAAGGCACAGAATTCAATCGCAAAATCCCGATCACTGACTGAATCCAGTGAATTGGCCGTCGGGCCATCGAAGTCTAACAGGCTGGCAGTGAGCTCACGGTCAATGGGGAAAGTGGTACCAGCCAGGGCTGCGGCACCCAGAGGTGAGCGGTTCAAACGCTTAAGGCAATCCTGTAGGCGGCCTTTATCTCGATCCAGCATTTCAAACCAGGCCATCATATGGTGGCCGAATGTTACCGGTTGCGCGGTTTGTAAGTGGGTGAAACCGGGCATGATGGTTGCAGCTTCACGTTCGGCGAGATCGAGTAAGCCGTTTTGCAGGCGAATTAATTGAGTGTGGATGTCGGTGATTTCGTCTCTTAGCCAAAGTCGGATATCGGTAGCGACCTGATCATTGCGTGAGCGTCCGGTGTGAAGCTTCTTGCCCGCCTCGCCGATTTTGGCGGTCAGGGCTGCCTCTATATTCATATGGACGTCTTCGAGCTCCACCGACCATTCAAATAATCCGCTTTCAATATCTTCTAAAATGCTGGCCAGGCCAACCTTGATTTGGCGGAATTCGTCATCATTGATGAGTTTGACCTCATGGAGCATGTGGGCATGAGCGAGGGAGCCACGGATGTCTTGTTTGTAGAGTCGCTGATCAAATGTGATGGAAGCTGTGAAGCGGGTAACAAATTCGTCAGTTGCTTCACTAAATCGGCCGCCCCAGGCCTTGTTTGCGGGTTTTTTTCCGCTCATTATCACCTCTATGTTAAATATAATGGCTGGATCCAAAGGGTTGGTAGCATGCTCAGTGCTGGCATTATAGCGAAATCAATGGACAATGAAGCGCTGGTGTTAAAAGGCGAGGATTACCTATTGAACTGGAAAGATCAGCTACTTCCCCTACAACGCACCTCTTCACGGGGTGGAGAAGACTATTTTTTCCCCGATTTGTATCGAGGGGAAGGCCTGTTGGATATCATTGTCATTACCCTGGCGCTTTGCGTGTTTTTCGTCCTGGGCAAAAGTGGGGTGTTTGGTTTTGATTGGGGACTGTTTGGGCAAGTCTCTTTGTTTGCTATGGGCGTAGCCCTGTTTAGTGCTCTGGTGCTGACTATCGGCGAACAATTTTTGAGCAACTCCCGTCCCGGTAGAAGTGCATTACTGGCCGCTGCTCTGGTGATGATTGTGGTCGGAATCTCTGCAGTTATTGCCCAGCAAGCGATGTCCTTTGCTTTTCCGGAACGTCGGTACGGATTCTCCAGTGTCTACGAAATCATCCTTATGGCGGTGGTGCCGGTGGCTATTTTGTTGCGCTATTTATTTATTCAACAACAGGCACGGGTAGAAGAATTGTCTGCAAAAGAAGCCGGTATTGAGACTCATCAGGCGCGAATCAGGCCGCATTTTTTGTTCAATAGTATGAATGTTATCGCTAGCTTAATTGGCTCAGATCCAGAGAAAGCTGAGCGGGCAGTCGAAGATTTATCAGATTTATTTCGCAGTGTTTTGACCGGTTCACAAACCTTAATTCCGCTGCGCGAAGAATTATCCTTGTGTCGGCGTTACCTGGCGCTGGAAAAAATGCGCCTGGGTGATCGCTTGACCGCTGAGTGGCAGATTGGCGATTATGGTGATGACGCGAAAATCCCCTGTTTGACATTGCAGCCGGTTTTGGAGAATGCGGTTTATCATGGTATCCAGTTGATTCAGAACGGCGGTAAAATAGATATCAAGATTAAAAGAACAAGAGGTCGCATTCTTATAGATGTTAGCAATCCGAGGAACCCCCGTATCCAGCATAATAAGGGAAGAAAAATGGCGATGAAAAACGTACAGTACCGTCTTAAAGCCCACTTCGGGCCGACGGCAGGTGTTGAGTCAGAGCTTATGGAAGATCATTACATAACACATATTAGCTATCCGGTAAGTGGTTGAGAGACTGTGAATATTTTAATTGTTGATGATGAACCCCTGGCGCGCGAACGCTTGATACGTATGATAATGATGCAGGGTGGAAGGCGGATTGTCGGCCAGGCCGGTGATGGGCAGGAGGCGATTCGTCTTGCCGAGGCCCACCAGCCAGATGTTGTGTTTATGGACGTCAGGATGCCGGGTATGGATGGTTTAGCCGCAGCCCATCATTTAGCAGAGCTTGATCCGCCACCAGCAGTGGTATTTTGTACTGCCTATGGTGACTACGCTGTTGAAGCATTTTCCTCTCAGGCGACGGGTTATTTATTAAAGCCGGTTAAGCAGGCAGATCTTGAGCTGGCGCTGAATCAGTCTCGTCGGATAAATAAAGCCCAACTAGCCGAATTGCAGCAACATCCCAGTATGGCTGCCAACGGTCGGAGTCACATCGCTGCTAAAAGTCGGCGCGGGGTAGATTTGATCGCTTTGAGCGAGGTAAGGTTGTTTCAGGCAGATCACAAATATGTAACGGCTTACTGCGGAGACGGTGAAGAAGCCTTACTGGATGAAACACTCAAAGATCTGGAGCGGGAGCTTGAGGGAAGGTTCGTGCGAGTGCACCGCAATGCACTGGTTTCAATCGGTCATATTGAAGGCTTGATAAAAGACTCAGATGGCCAAAATTTTATTCGCCTCAACGGGCTGGACATCACCCCGCAAGTGAGCCGCCGCCATGCGACAATCGTCCGTAAGCTAATCGAGCATCTCTAATCATTCTGTTATTATTTTTGTCGATAACCTCGTGGCTTTGTTGATCGCCTTGTTCTTCGACAAAAGCCCGACCTTTTGGCGGTACGCATGTGGGCCAGGTGAGGCTCATTTCGGTCAGTAGGCCCGGTTAGCCAACCTGGCTGAAAAACCTCATTGATTTGGATAAGCCCTAAATGACAGCCTCTCCTCAGAGTCAAATTTTGCGCATTGCCAGTCGCAATAGCCCGCTGGCACTGTGGCAAGCAAACTATGTAAAAAGCGCACTTGAGTCGATTCATGTCGGGCTGGATGTCACGATCATTGGTTTCACCACACAGGGTGATCGCATCCTCGACAGAGCTCTGTCAAAAGTCGGCGGCAAGGGCTTGTTTGTTAAAGAGCTTGAAGTGGCGCTGCTTGAGGGTGAGGCCGATATTGCGGTGCACTCAATGAAAGATGTGCCGATGGAATTACCTGAGGGTTTAGTTTTGCCGGTGTATTGCCCGCGAGAAGACCCTCGCGACGCACTGGTCAGTCAGCAATATACTAATCTGGATAGTCTTCCCCCTGGTACCCGCGTGGGCACATCAAGTCTGCGCAGGCAATGCCAGTTGCGGGCGCGGTATCCGAATCTGGATATTCGCGATTTGCGGGGTAACGTGAATACTCGATTGTCAAAGCTCGACAGTGGTGACTATGACGCCATTATTCTCGCCACCGCAGGTTTACTGAGGCTGGATATGGCCTCTCGAATTCGACAGAAAATCCCCGTTGAAACTTCCTTACCAGCGGCAGGGCAGGGTGCGGTCGGAATTGAGTGTCGCGCCGACGATGATCAGACAATCGCTCTGATTGACAGACTGCATGATCATCAGACCGCCCTTGCCGTCAAGGCAGAGCGGGCGGTGAATCGTCATCTACAGGGTGGTTGTCAGGTACCTGTTGCGTGCTACGGCGAAATTATCGGCGAGCAGATATTTCTGCGCGCTCTGGTCGGTTCTGTTGATGGCAGGATTATCTTATCTGAACAATTGACAGGCGAGGTGCACTCAGGGGAAGAGCTGGGTATCGGACTCGCTGAGCGTTTGCTCGATAAGGGTGCGGATAAAGTTCTTGCTGAATTCTTCCATAATCAGAACTAGAAGCTCGTTAGAACTAGAGCCCTCAGAACCACAGCGCACATGAGTGAACTCGAGCATCTCAGGGTCATAGTTTTAAGATCTCCCCGGGCGGACGATCCGCTAACAGCCTCGATATCAGCTCGTGGGGGGCGAGTACATCAATTGCCCGTGCAAAAAATAGAGGCGTTATCGGACGATAATGTGCTGATAAATGCACAGATAGAACGCATTGGTAGCTACCAAAAAGCCATATTTGTGAGCCGGTACGCAGCGTCCTTGGCTTTGCACTGGATGGATCGCCATGCCCTAAGTTTTAGATCTAAAGACCAGTGTTTTGCCATCGGTCCGACCACAGCCGCGTTACTGGAGAGCAGGCAAGTCGAAGTCGGATTTCCAGCTCGCCAGTGGAGTAGTGAAGGCCTTTTAGCCCTGTCTGTAATGAACCAGATTCGGGGTGAGAATATTATAATTTTTCGTGGCCAAGGTGGGTTGCCGACACTCAGAGAGGGATTGGTTCGGCGGGGAGCTTTCGTGGAGTATTGCGAGCTATACCAGCGCCAGCAAGATAGTACTTTCAAAAACCAAATTATTGAGTTATTAGCTGTGGCACAGCCTTGTGTTCTGGTGGCGCATAGTGGCGGTGTTCTAGAAGCGCTAATGGCAATTTGTGGTGCTGAACACCAGCAAAGGATACTCGCATCACCGCTTATCGTCCCAGGGTTTCGTTTGCAGGAATATGCTCGAAAGGTCGGCTTCAGGGAGGTGATTGTTGCAGCCAGTGCGCTGGCCAAAGATATAGAGAGTGCTCTTTCAGGCTGGTACACTCGAACACAAACAATTTGAACGCAGGCAGCTCGAATATAAACAGCTTTAATAAGCCAACAAATGACAGCTCAGGGCGTGTGTTTCGTGATATGTGCAATAGTGCTTATTAATCGCAGTGACTAATTAGAAAGGATGGCAAGGTGGCGAGTAATTCTGAAGGTGAATTGGTAGATAAGACAGATAATGCGACAGAGGTGGGCAGTAACGCTACTTCGGCAATCGGTGGAACTGGCGATCGGCAGGTAGCAGGAAAAAAAAGTACTGGAGCAGGTTGGCGATGGTTTGCTCTGTTGCTGATCATATTATTATTGGCATTGCTTGGTGCTGTTGCCTGGTATGGGTTTCAACTCTATCAGCGTGTCGACAGCGTTAGTCAATATGATGAACAGCAAGCGGCTCAGGTGGCGACCATTAACGAACGGCTGAAGGCTGAAAAGACCGCACGCGAGAGAAAAGAGGCAGAGTTTGCAGCGCAGATAGCTGATACCGAGCTAGCTCTGAGTGCTCAGGCCAGAGTTATCGCTGAGCTGAGCAGCCTTGATCGTGATCAGTGGACTTATGCTGAACTCGAATACCTTGTCCGCCTGGCCAACCAACGTTTGTTGACTGAACGCCGCCCGCAAGGTGCATTGGCTTTGCTTGAGGCTGCCGATAAGCTGCTCGCTTCACTGGATGATGCAGGCGCCTTGTCTGTCCGTGGTGTGTTAGCCAGGGATATCACCGCGCTTCGTTTGGTAGAGACCGTTGATCGGGAGGGTATCTATTCTCGTCTAGGCGCACTGACGCCTGCTGTGCTTGGGCTGGCCGCTTTACCATCCGAAGATTTAAGCGAGTTGGCTACCGCGTCGACAGTTAACGCCGGTGCTGACAGTGCTAATAAAAACTTGGCGAACGGTGGCGACAAAACGGCTGGGTCGATCACGACGGAGGATATAGCCCCCACGGGCACCTGGTACGATCAGCTTTGGTTGAATGCAAAATCGGCTTTTTCACGTTTTGGTCGAGATCATTTCCACGTTCGCTATCGAGATATGCCCGTAGAGCCACTTATTTCTACCGATCAGGAGCAATGGCTGCGCCACGATATGGCGGTCAATATTTCTACTGCCCAGCAAGCCCTGTTGCGTGATGAACAACAGATATACCAGGCCAGCCTCTCAACTATTGGTAACCATCTGCAGCGTTACTTCAAGGGTTCCCACGAGGTACTTACTGTGATGGCTGAGGTCGAGGCGCTCCGTGAGGTGAACGTTAAACAGGACTTACCTGATATCAACTCATCTATCGAAGCGCTTCGGCAACTGCAAGCGACCTCATCGCGTGACTTAGATATTGGCGGAGCACAGCCATGAAGCGAATTGTTTTTTTCCTGGTAATAATACTTGTCATAGGTGGTTTGCTGTTTTGGCTGGTGGAAAATAATGATGGAAGTGTATTAATTTCAACACAACATTACGTGGTGCAATTCAGTCTTTGGGTTGCGCTGATTATGTTGGTTGTCGGCGTCGTGGTTTTACGCCTTCTCTACAGCACCTTACGAGCCTTGCTGGTGCCGGGTATGACAATGCTCGCGGGTCGTCAAAGGCGTCGCCATGCACGGTGGCGTCAGCAAAATAATCAAGGTTTATTGGCCTTAGCAGAAGGTCGTTGGGATGTGGCCCGGCGCGACTTACTGAAAACTGCCGATAAGTTAGATGATTCGACCGGTTTAATCAGTTATATCGCGGCCGCTAATGCGGCAGCAGAAAAAGGCGAGATAGAAGAAGCTTTGGCGACCTTAAAGCTGGCAGAGCAATGCGATACGGATAATATATTTACTGTTAGCGTGACTCGGGCGCGTATTCTAGTGGAAGCGAAGCGTTACCAGGAGGCAGTGACCCAGCTTGTTGGCCTGCAGGCGCAAGACACCCATCATCCTTTTGTTCTTGGATTATTGGCAGAGGCATACAGTGAGACTGGGGCGTGGGATAAGCTTGAAAGGTTATTGCCAGATTTAGAGCGGAGTAAAGTTCTCCATAAGCAGGCAGCGCTGGACTGTCAGGTACGCATCCGTTCTGCGCAGTTACAGCAGTTGAGTCAAAGTCAGCTGAGCAGTGCTGAAATGCTGAAAGAACTCGAACAGCTGTGGTCGCGGACCCAGAAGCCGGTCAAAGCGGTCGCCGAGGTAGTGGGTGAATACGTTAGGGCACTGGCAGCAAGTGGTGAGCTGGATGCGGCGGAGTCAGTATTGCGTAAGGCGATTAGCAAAAACTGGGACAACGGTCTGGCTCTGCAGTACGGCAATCTGCTTACTAATGATCCTGTAAAGCAACTTATCTCCGCAGAGAGCTGGTTGCGACATCAGCCCGATAATGCAGCCTTATTGCTAGCTTTAGGCCGACTGTGCAAACGTAACAAGTTATGGGGTAAAGGGCGGGATTATCTGGAGGCATCACTGACACTAGATAACCGACCCGAAACCTGTGCCGAACTTGCCACTGTCCTGATTCAGCTTGGAGAGGAGCAGCAAAGCGTACAGCTATTCAAGCGGGGGTTATTAGCAAGTCTTGGTCTGGACGAAGAGCTAATGGTCGCCCCGGCAAAATAAACCGAGGATGGTGTCGGTCACAGTAGTTTAGTGGCTTTTGTGTGAGGCGGGATGCCTGCCTACAGCGACGGCCCAGCTTCGACGATATTTTTAGACACGTCAAATCGAGTGAAGTTTTCCACAAACAAACCGGCCAATTTAGTCGCTTGTAGGTCGTAAGCCTGAGGATCATTCCAGGCTGTTTTTGGATTCAGATAGTGATCCTCTACCCCGGGAACTTTGAGGGGGATATCGAGGTTAAGCATGGGCACAGTCGCTGTTGTGGTGTTTGCCAGTGCGCCACTTTGTATGGCGGCGACGATGGCTCTGGTTACCGGGATAGGGAAACGTTGTCCGGTTCCAGTGCCACCCGAGCCACCGGTCCAGCCGGTATTGACGAGATAGACCTGGCTGCCAAAATCGTTGATGCGCTTCATCAATAGTTCGGCGTAAACGCCAGCAGGCCGCGGCATAAAGGGCGCCCCGAAACAGGTTGAAAAAGTCGGATTGATACCTGCTTCGCCGCCGAGTTCGGTCGAACCAACCCGGGCTGTATAACCACTCAGAAAATGATAGGCAGCGGCTTCTTTGGATAGAATAGAAACGGGGGGTAGTACGCCCGTGACATCGCAGGTCAGAAAGATAATATTAGCCGGCTCGCCAGCACGGTTTTTTTCCGAACGCATTTCGATAAGATCAAGGGGATAGCTGCAACGACCGTTTTCGGTTAAGGTCGTGTCAGCATAATCGGCCTGGCGGCTAGCGTTAAGTGCGACATTTTCAATGATCGCCCCAAAACGGATAGCGTCCCAAATCACTGGCTCATTTTTGCGGCTCAGGTCAATGGTTTTGGCGTAGCAACCGCCTTCGATGTTAAAGACAGCGCCCTTGGCCCAGCCATGTTCATCGTCACCAATCAGGTAGCGGTTGGGGTCAGCAGATAAGGTGGTTTTGCCAGTACCAGACAGACCAAAAAATAAAGCGACGTCGCCATCCTTGCCAACATTTGCCGCGCAGTGCATGGGCATAACATCTTTTTCGGGGAGCAGGAAGTTTTGCACCGAGAACATGCTCTTTTTCATCTCGCCCGCATATTTCATTCCGGCGAGAAGCACCTGACGCTTGGCAAAATTAATGATGACTACGCCACTGCTGTTGGTGCCGTCACGCTCAGGTTCACAGACGAAGTTGGCTGCATGGAGAATGCGCCATTGCTCTTTTCCAGAGGGATTGTATTTGCTCGTGCGAATAAACATGTTGCGTGCGAAAAGGTTATGCCAGGCGGTTTCGGTGGTAACTTTTGCGGGTATGTAATGTTCGCTGTCCTGACCAATATGCAGGTGGGAAATAAACTGATCACGGTCCGCCATATACGCTTTGACTCGTTCCCATAAGGCATCAAATTTTTCAGCTGAAAATGGACGGTTTACTGGCCCCCAATTGATCGCATCGCTAGTGCTGGGTTCTTCGACAACAAATCGATCTGCAGGTGAGCGGCCCGTGTGCATACCAGTTTCAGTGCGCAGGGCACCAGTGTCTGTGAGTACCCCTTCTCCACGTTGGAGGGCTTGTTCGATAAGCTCGGCAGAGCAGAGGTCCTGATAGACGTTTGCTGCAGAATTTTCGTTTTGGGTCATCAAAGATCGTCCTATGTGCGATCCAGCGCTGTGAATACCTGGCTGGTTGAAATTGGCTGGCTAAAAAAGGCCGCTGATTATGCCAGAAAAGAGTAGCGCCGCGAACCCTGGGACGGCGCTGTCGGCATAAAGGTTGTTAATGCAGGGTAGGGGATTTGTGACTAAACAGTCTCTTTATTTCATCTTCGTCAAAGCGGTAAAGCCGGTGGCAGAATTGACAGCTCACTTCTATGGGATCTGTATCCTCAAGCATCGCCGTGACTTCCTGCTGCCCAAAGGCTCGTAGCATAGTGGCTGTTCGCTCGGCTGAGCAGCTGCATGCAAAGCGGATATCAGAGGGCGGAAAAAGGCGCAGCGATTCTTCGTGGAAGAGGCGATGCAACTGCTCGGCGTGACTGAGTTGGAGTTGCTCGGCAGGGCTTAAGGTCTGTGCCAGAAGGCTCAGATGATGCCAGTGTTGCTGTTTCTCCTCCGGGCTTTGCAATTCGGTGGGGAGGGCCTGAAGTAAGAGTGCGCCAACCCGACGCTTATCGGCTTGCAGCCAAATCCTGGTAGGTAATTGCTCTGACTGATTGAAATAATTTGTCAGGCAGTCGCTTAAGGTATTACCCTCGACGGGAATAATGCCTTGATAGCGCTCACCTTTTGTAGGATCTATGGTTACTGCTAAGGTGGCATTTTTACCCAGTAATTCATGCAATTGATAAGGGATTTGATTTAGAGAGCTGTCAGGGTTTTCGAACAACTCGCTCTGGTAATGGGCGATGGCACGTATGTCGTGGTGATGTGTGCAGTCAGCCATGATCATGCTCAAGGGGCCAGTACCTGAGGCTTGTAAAGAGATAATGCCGTCAAATTTCAAAGTCGCGCTGAGCAAGCAGGCACCGGCCAGGAATTCACCGAGCAGGTGGGCAATAGCTGGCGGATAATTGGTCTGGCCAAGAATGGTTTGGTAACTTCCCTGAAGCGATAATATCTCGCCGCGAATATCGCTATTATCGAAAATAAAGCGTTGTCGTAAATCATTTTCTGGCTTTGTCATTGACTGACCATCGATTGAATACCTAAATTCGAGGCTGCGGGAATGTACGGAAGATGCGCGCTGCTGTCTAGTCAAGACCGATTAGATGAAACGGTCTAGTTGAACCGCGAAGCACTGCTAGTAGTAAAGGCCGGAAAAGCCCTAGTGCTTACAGCTTGTCCAGGTCTCGAAACTGATGTATTTGCCGACGTTCTTTTTTACTGGGTTTGTGGTCGCTGGCTAGATGACCCCCATGGGCTGCTTTTCTTTCAGCAGCGCTTTGCTCCCGTCGAGCCAGGCTACCCTGGGTTTCAGTATAAAGCCTGGCCGCCTCGGGCGCGCCGCGACGTTGATCTGACAATTCTTCCACCAGAATCTCTTTTTCGTCCCAGCCCTGGCGGATGATGAGGGTTTCGCCAATTTTTATATCTTTGCTGGGTTTGACTCGCTGACCATCAATACGGATCTTGCCACCTTCGATAGCTTTTTTTGCCAGCGCCCGGGTGCGGAAAAAACGGGCTGCCCAGAGCCATTTGTCTATACGGGTTTTTTCCATTGTTTTATGTGTGTGCTGTTGCGCGGGTGTTCATCATTTGAATGGTTCCAGAACGGGGTAATACATTTAGGCTTTTGGCAATAAATCGCCAAAGCAATCAATGGCCGGGAAAGTCAGGTCGGTTCTCGGGGCTTTGCTGCTATCCGGTTGGCGAATGCATAGAAGATGGCCGATGCCATGATTTTGTGCGGCCGTGAGCATGCTCTCGGTATCATCAATAAACAAGGTTCGCGCTGGCTCGAAGATGATCTCTTGTTGTAGTCGTAACCAGAACGTGTCGTGCTCCTTGGGAGCGCCATAATCGTGGGAGGAAATAATCGCGTCAAAATGCTCGCCGATACCGGTGATCTCCAGTTTTATATCGAGACTGTGACGATGGGCGTTGGTAATGAGTATTCGTTGCGTGGTATTTGCGCCAAGGTGGCTTAAGAACTCGGTCACGTATGGCCGTTCAGCGATAAGATGCTGGAGCTCTCTTTTTAGCGCGGGGATATCCATGGCTAATTGTTCAGACCAGTAATCGGTACAGTACCACTCGATAGTGTCCCGTTTCTCATCAAAGCGTCGATAGAGCTCGTCGAGAGCTTGATCCGGTTCGATCCGGTGATGTTCTGCATAGCGGGCCGGTAGAAAATGCTGCCAAAATTGGTTGTCAAAATGCAAATCCAGGAGGGTGCCATCCATGTCGAGCAATACGGTGTCGATGGTGTTCCAGTCGATCATGGCGGATAATGCCCTATTACACATAATTTGAACCTCGAAGTATGCCGATTAAACCCACTATTTTGAAGCGCCATCGGGTGGCTCAGACCCGCCTGTTTCAGGTCGAGCAGCTGGATCTGAGGTTTTCCAACGGTGTCGAGCGTACCTATGAGCGGCTGGCATCATCAGGGTATGGCGCTGTTGCCATTGTTCCTGTTACCCGTGAGGGCAAGGTTATTTTGGTACAGGAATATGGCGCTGGTATTAACGGTTATCAATGGGGTGTGCCCAAGGGTGCTATTGACCCCGGAGAAACTCAGATTGAGGCGGCGAATCGAGAGTTAATGGAAGAGGCTGGGGTAGGGGCGCGCTCGCTACTTTACTTGAAGAATATTCATATGAGTCCTTCTTACATGGAGCGCTCTATCGATATTGTTTTTGCCGAAGATCTCTACGAAGCTTCTTTGCCTGGTGACGAACCTGAGCCCTTAGCGAAAATGGAATGGTCCTTGAGTGAGCTGCCAGAATTGCTCGGTAGAGAAGATCTAAGTGATGGCGTTACTATTGCCGCGCTTTTTTTGGTCAGGGACTATCTTGAGAACAGAAAAGCCCCTTAAGAGCAGGAAAATCCCATGAGATCAGAAAGCCCTTTCAGGCCAGCAAAAAACCCTTGAGGCCAAAACCTTGAATGTGGGGAATAAGCCTTTAGGGGCTCAGCTCTTCAGGTAAAAAAGCGACTAAGCAAATTCTTGCTTAGTATTATTGTTAAGTTTTTATAATATCGATAGGGAGTGAGTGTGGATTCTAATATATTGGACGATGTTATTGCCTTAGCAGTAAAGGCTGGTGAGGCAATTCTCGAAGTCTATGGCAGCGATGATTTTAACATTGTGCAAAAGGAGGATGATTCGCCGGTAACGGCTGCTGATCTAGCTGCTCACCATGTCCTCCAGGCCGGTCTCGAAGTCATATTTGATGGTGTGCCAGTATTGTCTGAGGAGTCAGACATTCCCGATTTTGCCACTCGGAGTCAGTGGCAGAAATACTGGATTATTGATCCACTCGATGGCACTAAAGAATTTATTAGCCGCAACGGTGAGTTCACAGTCAACGTCGCGCTTATCGAAAACTGTGTGCCCGTGCTCGGTGTTGTCCATGTGCCAGTGACAGGTGTTACCTATGCAGGTCTTGGCGGACAAGGTGCTTTTAAGCAGGAAGGAAATGGCCCAAGAAGGGCGATCGCCGTGCGCTCTATGGCCGATCGTGGTGGAGCCTATAGCCCCGTTGAAGTAGTGGCCAGTAGACGTCACGGTGCGGGCGCGGTGGACTCGCTATTAGAGAGACTTGGCAGCCAGCTGGGCGCTGTGGAAACCTGTAATATGGGTAGTTCGCTTAAGTTATGTCTTGTCGCTGAGGGTGAGGCGGATATTTATCCCCGATTGGCACCTACAATGGAATGGGATACTGCAGCAGCGCAGGCCGTGGTAGAAGCCGCCGGTGGCGTTGTGCTCGATATTGATTTAAAGCCGATGCGTTATAACACCAAGGACGACTTGCTCAATCCGCATTTTTATGTGCTTGCCGATCAGGCCTTTGCCTGGGATGAGTTGTTAGTCGGATGACAGTCAATAGGCTTAGACGGGTTTAAAACTGGACACTATCACACTCTAAAAAATATCTTCAGGCATGGGGGCGGGGTGGCTCCCGTAAGCGCTTGATGATCCAGTTTGATTAACCTCGATAGGGATATTTTCTTCGCGAAATAATTCAAAAGTCGTGTTTTGTGTGTTGGCAGTCGCTCTTAAACCACTAGCGGGATCAATTTTTACGGATACCAAACCTTCGGGTTGCGGATGAAAGCGTTGCTTCTTGCCTGCTAAGGCTGTGGCCATGTAGTCCATCCAGATCGGCAGCGCTGCCG
>CALLDA010000222.1 GCA_937998635.1 uncultured Pseudomonadales bacterium | reverse complement strand
ATTGAGCATACGAGCTTCCTCAAAATAATTGCCGATAAGTTGCAAGCCGACGGGTTTGTTGTCTACCAGGCCGCAGGGCAAGGACATGGCTGGAAGCCCGGCCAGATTAGCGGCGATGGTATAAATATCTTCCAGATACATCGCGACCGGGTTGTCGCCCTTAGCGCCAAATTCAAAGGCCGGGTTGGGGCAGGTGGGGCCAGCAATAATATCGACCTCGTTAAAAGCCTGGTCAAAATCATTCTTGATCAATCTGCGCACTTGCATGGCTTTATTATAGTAAGCGTCGTAATAACCTGCTGACAGGCAATAGGCACCGACCAGAATGCGTCGCTTGACCTCGTCGCCAAAACCTTCAGCCCGGCTGCGCATATACATGTCGCGGAGGTCGACAGGGTCTTTGCAGCGGTAACCATAGCGCGCGCCATCGAAGCGGGACAGGTTGGCCGAGGCCTCGGCTGGTGCGATAACGTAGTAGGCGGGCACCGATAATTGAGAATGGGGCAGGCTGATTTCTTTAAGCTTTGCACCCTGCTTTTCAAGCTCGGCCAGAGCATGACGCACCGCCTGTTCCGTGGCTGGGTTTAAGCCCTCATCAAAATATTCTTTAGGAATACCGATAGTTAAGCCCGCGATGCCCTGATTCAGGGCGGCGGTGTAGTCGGGCACATCACGCTCAACCGAGGTGGAATCTTTGGCATCAAAACCGGCCATTACATTCAGGAGCATGGCAGCATCTTCAGCGTTACGGGCCATGGGTCCGCCCTGATCAAGACTGGAAGCAAAGGCGATCATGCCCCAGCGTGAGACTCGCCCGTAGGTGGGTTTCAGGCCAGTGATGCCACACAGGGCAGCGGGCTGGCGAATCGATCCGCCGGTATCGGTTGCGGTGGCAACTGGGGTGAGGCGCGCGGCAATGGCAGCGGCTGAGCCGCCGGAGGAACCCCCCGGGACGCAGTCGGTGTGCCATGGATTTTTGACCGGACCGTAGTAACTGGTTTCGTTGGAGGAGCCCATAGCGAACTCATCCATATTGGTTTTACCTAATACCACCATACCTGCAGTCTCGAAGTTTTCGACCACGGTGGCGCTGTAGGGCGGCACAAAGTTATCGAGCATCCGTGACCCGCAACTGGTACGAACGCCCTCGGTGCAAAAGATGTCCTTGTGAGCGATGGGCAGGCCACAGAGGGCCGGTGCGTCTCCCGCTGCGAGGCGCTCATCACACTGCCGGGCCTGGGCTATAGCGGATGCCTCGGTGACACTGATAAAACTGTTGTAGTTTTTGTCGAGCGTCTTGATGCGATCTAGAAAATGGCCGGTGAGTTCGACACTGGAAAAATCGCCGTTGTTGAGGCCGGTTTTTAATTCAGCCAAAGTCTTATTGTGCATAGTGTTTCCAAAATAACGCCAGGAAAGGGGTAGGGATTGCCTACAGCCTGTGATCCAGTTTGCTAGCCAGCTCGTTTAGTCTATGACTTTCGGTACCAGGTAAAGCCCATTTTCTGCAGCGGGGGCCAATGGTTGATAGTCATCCCGATGGTTAGTCTCTGAGACTTCGTCGTGACGCAAACGTTGTGTGGCGTCTAGCGGATTGGCGAGGGGTTTGACCCCGGCAGTATTCGCATTTTGTAATTGATCAACCAAAGCCAGTACCTCGTTAATACTGCGTGTGGTCGCTTCAATATTTTCTTCTGTGATAGCGATTCGGGCTAATTCGCCGAGTTTTTCAATGTCAGACCGGTCTATCGACATGCTACAATCCGCGCGATTTTAGTGGTTCTAAGGGCGGCGTAAGGTACCACATTTGAACCTTGCTCTAAATACCTGTGGTTGTTAAAGTTCATGGCTTACAGATTACGATCGAAACCTATGGCAAAGTCTGTAATTTAAGAATAAATAATTATCTGAAGAGTAATTTACTGGGACTCAGTGGGCAGAGCGTTTTTAGAAGGAAAATAGCACCAATATGTTAAAACGCTTGCGCGGAATGTTCTCCAATGACCTGTCCATTGATTTGGGTACGGCCAACACACTTATCTATGTACATGATAAAGGCATTGTGCTCAATGAGCCTTCGGTCGTGGCTATTCGGCATCATCATGGTCAGAAAACTGTTGAGGCTGTCGGTGTTGAAGCCAAGCGAATGCTGGGCCGAACCCCCGGTAACATCAGTGCCATTCGGCCTTTAAAAGATGGCGTGATCGCTGACTTTAATGTCACTGAAAAAATGCTCCAGCACTTTATCAAGAAAGTGCATTCCCACAGTTTGATTCCGCCCAGCCCTCGGGTGCTGGTGTGTGTGCCTTGCCTGGCCACTGAAGTTGAAAAACGCGCTATTCGCGAATCCACCGAAGGTGCTGGTGCGCGGGTGGTTTACCTGATTGAAGAGCCGATGGCCGCTGCGATTGGTGCTGGACTACCGGTTGAGGAAGCCTGTGGTTCCATGGTGGTCGATATTGGTGGCGGCACTACAGAGATTGCTATCTTGTCGCTTAATGGCGTGGTGTTTTCAGACTCTATTCGCATGGGCGGTGACCGCTTCGATGAGGCTATTACCAATTATGTGCGTCGCCGCTATGGCTCGGTGATTGGTGAATCCACCGCTGAGCGTATAAAAATGGAGATTGGTAGCGCCTATCCCGGCAAAGAAGTCAGAGAGATAGATGTCCGTGGCCGGAACCTTGCTGAGGGCGTACCGAAGAGTTTTACCTTGAACAGCGATGAAATTCTGGAGTCTATTCAGGAACCTCTGGCGGCTATTGTTCAAGCAGTCAAAAGAGTGCTGGAACAGTCACCGCCTGAGTTGGCATCAGATATTGCCGAGACCGGTATTGTCCTGACTGGCGGTGGCGCATTGCTCAGAGATTTAGATTTACTGTTAACCCATGAAACCGGCTTGCCGGTAATCGTGGCGGAAGAGCCCTTAACCTGCGTTGCTAGAGGCGGTGGTAAGGCTTTGCAAATGATGGATAAAAAATATCTCGATATTCTGACTTCCTGATTAGCGGACGGTATCGAGCGAGTTGATGAGTTAGTTTATAGAACGTCTTTTGTAAATTGCGTTTTGATAGAGGAGTTTAGCGATCAAGAAGCTTTTTTCGCAAAGCTCGTCCCCCAGGAGAATGCTAATCCTGGCATTCGTCGCCCTGGTCCTAATCGTGCTTGATTCTTTTACCTCCTGGCTGAATCCGGTACACAATTGGTTTGAAGGCGCGGCGTGGCCTTTTTATTGGGCGACTAAGGTGCCGGACAATGTAAAACAATGGGCAGATGATTCTTTGCTCAGCCGTAGCGAGCTACGAGCCGACAGGGAAAGATTATTGACCGAATTGCTGGTCTATCAGGGACAGTTACAGCGCATGGCTGAACTGGGTGCTGAGAATGTGCGCTTGCGCAACTTGCTTAACGCGACCGAGCTGCTCTCCGATAATGTCCTGGTAACGCAATTGATCGGAGTCTCGCCAGACCCCCTCAGTCATCTTATTTCTATTAATCGTGGTGGCAATGACAATGTTTTCGTTGGCCAACCGGTGATCGACAGCGATGGTTTGATGGGTCAGGTGGTGGACGTGTTTGACGACCACAGCCGGGTTTTACTGATTACCGATAGCCGTCACGCCCTACCAGTGAAAGTGTCCAGGAACGGCTTACGTGCGGTTGCCGAAGGCATTGGCGATTATCGGCAAATCCGTCTGCGTCATATATCGCAGACTCAGGATGTGGTGGTCGGTGATAGTCTGGTGAGTTCGGGCCTGGGTAATCGTTTCCCAAAAGGTTATCCGGTCGGCACGGTGGTTGAGATTAATAAAAATGTCGGCAAAGATTTTATTGAAGTATTGATAGAGCCAGCGGCAAAAGTTGATCGCTCGAGTCATTTATTACTGGTGTTTTCTGGTGTAGTTGACTTGAACCAGGAAGCTAGCCTGGATCAGGAAACTGAGCTGAACGACGAAAAGGAAGTGAGTAGTGAGTGATCGCCTGCCCTTGACTCTTCTGATGTTAGCGCTTTGCGTGGCGATATTGATGTGGCTTGTGCCGCTGCGTAGCGAGCTAGCATTTTGGCGACCGCCTTTCGTACTATTATTGGTAACTTATTGGCTATTTTTCCAGCCTCAATATTTTGGCGTGTTCTTTGCCTGGCTGGTGGGTCTGAGCATTGATGTGCTGTTTGGACAAATTTTAGGTCAGCATGCCCTGGCGATGTCGGTTGCCGCCTCTTTGGTGCTTAGTCAGCAGCATCGTGGTCACCATTTCAGAATGCTCCATCAATCTATATTTGTAGCGGTGGTAGTGCTTGTCTACGAGGTGGTGTTACTCAGCGTCAGATCCCTGGTAGAGGACATCGATATGGTTCGGCCCCTATTTTATCCGGTATTGAGTAGCGCTCTGTTGTGGCCAGTATTGTTCCTGGCTTGTCAAAAACTTCACAGTAGGCGCTTGTGAGCTGGTGAATCGATTATCGGTGAGTGGCTTACGGGTGTCGGTTTCAGTTTTATGTCTGCCGTAGCGCAGTTCCCGCACCGATGATGGACTTTATACTGGCCTCGGCATCGCCTCGACGCGTGCAATTGCTGGAGCAGATCGGTTTCCGGATGGGTCAGCAATTTGTCCAACACCCGGCAGCTATTGATGAGTCCCGTCTACCGGATGAATGCCCAAAGGATTACGTCCTTAGAATGGCTCAGACCAAAGCCCAGGTCGTGTACGATTTTCTGCAGGCACAAGCCATGGGTCGAGATGTTGTGTCGCCTTCGGTATTGCCTGCAGAGCTGCCGCCTGTGCTCGGCGCTGATACCACGGTGGTGCTGGGTGATCGGATATTTGCTAAAGCAGCGGGCAAAGCCGAGGCGCTTGAGACATTATTAGCTTTATCGGGACGTCGCCATCAGGTGCTGTCGGCGGTGGCTATATGCGGCATTACTGGTGCCGGTGTTGTTGATCAACGATCGCTGTTAAGCGAGACCTGGGTAAGCTTTAAAGTCTTGACTCAGGCACAATGCGAATATTATTGGGCGACCGGTGAACCTCAGGGTAAAGCGGGGGCCTATGCTATACAGGGGCGTGCAGCAAGTTTTGTGACAAAGATAGAAGGCAGTTACTCCGGGGTGGTTGGCTTACCCCTGGTGGAAACGGTCGAATTGTTAGGAAGCTATGGTGTTTCCTGCTGGGATAGCCCTTAAATTGGGGTGGTTTTTGAACAAGGATAGTTCTTAATTTGGAGCATTGTTTGTGCTGGAATACTCTTTAAACAGGCGTGCAGGTTAAATTATGAAAGCAGAGGTTCTAGTCAACGTTGCGCCTACCGAGACGCGAGTTGCTCGGGTCGAAAATGGCGTGCTCCTTGAGCTGGCCATCGAAAGGGCCAACAAGCGCAGCCTGGTTGGCAATATCTACCAGGGTACGGTGGTGCGGGTGATGCCGGGCATGCAGGCCGCCTTTGTTGATATCGGTCTCGACAAGGCTGGTTTTATGCATGCCAACGACGTCGCCCATGACCTGCCTGTCCAGCATAATATCGCCAGTGTTGCAGCTCGGGATCAGTCCGGTCGTCAGAATAATACTAGTGGCAATGGCAATGGCAATGGCAATGGCAATGGCGCTAATGCCAATGGTGCGAGGCCGGATATTCGCCAGTTACTGCGCGAAGGTCAGCGTGTCAGTGCCCAGGTGATGAAAGAGCCTATTGGTACCAAGGGTGCGCGGCTTACCACTAAATTGTCGGTGTCATCGCGCTATTTGGTGTACATGCCGGGGGTTGATCACATTGGTATTTCCCAACGTCTGGACCAGGAGGAGGAGCGAGAGCGTCTGCTTAGTGAGCTGGAGTTAGCTATTGAATCCGGGGATATGAAGGAGGAGGGTGGCGGTTATATCATTCGCACAGTGGCGGAAGGTGTCAGCGCCGAGGAGTTACGTATTGATCTAAATTACCTGCACCGCCTGTGGGGGCTGGTTAAAGAACGCATGCAGCGTGTCTCGGCACCCAACAATATTTATCAGGATCTGCCTTTGGCGCTCCGTACCCTCAGGGATGTAGCGATGCAGGACGTGGAAATCGTCAGAATCGATTCCCGTGGCGTTTTCAAGGATATGTATGACTTTGCCCAACGGTTTTGTCCAGAGCTGCTCAATAATATTGAATATTACGAGGGTCCGAGACCGTTATTTTATCTTTAT
>CALLDA010000221.1 GCA_937998635.1 uncultured Pseudomonadales bacterium | reverse complement strand
CAGTACGTCGCAGTGGAACGCTTTGGCCCTGCTAAGGTCTTATTGGCATCGCCCGCTTTGAGTCTTTAAGCGCTTTATAATTTTCTCGAAATTACAACAGCAGGATTTACTATGAATATCCTTAAATCCATATTCGTTAGTACCTACATGATGACCGCCATGGTGATCACTATTTTTGCGGGGTGGTCACTGTGGGCCACAGGTGAATACCTGAGCTGGGGAGGCGTATTGTTGGTCACGGCGCCTTTTATGATCCTGCTTAGCTGGTTGATGGTATCTAGCAGTATCGCTAGAACCAGTGAACGTTTCCCGATCTTGAATGGCCTTGGGGTATTCGGTGTTGGACTATCCGGCTGGACTTACTTTCAGGGTGGTAGCGGTCTGGCCTTTGACCTGGCGCTTATCGGCTGGGGTGGGTTTTTGATATATGCCTACTGGTATTCCAGCTTTGGTCGTGAACCCAGCCAACAGTTGGCGGTGGGTCAATCCCTGCCAGAATTTAAGGTCAAAAATACCGATGGCGAAGTGATTAGCTCCAGCGCGTTAACAGATAAACCGACCATCTGGATGTTCTATCGTGGCGCATGGTGCCCTTTGTGTATGGCGCAAATTAAAGAATTGGTCGAGTTATATAAAACCTTGCAAGCAATGGGTGTGCGGGTCGCCTTAATCGCTCCTCAGCCCCATACCAACACCGTCAGTCTTGCTGAGAAATTTGGCGTCGCCTTTGATTTTTTGACCGATGAGGGTAACGCCGCTGCTCGTACGCTGGGTATTGATAACCCCGATGGCCTGCCGATGGGTATGCAAATGCTCGGTTATGACAGTGAAACGGTGTTGCCCACCGTCATCATCACCGATACAAACGGACAGATATTATGGACCCACGAGACCGATAATTATCGAGTGCGGCCCGAGCCAGACGTGTTTCTGAGCGTCTTGCGTGAACATAAAGTAGCTACCATTACGGCGTAACAGGCAATAGGTGTGGTTCATGATCAAGAAATTGGCTCTAGGCTTTATCGCTTTAGCGCTTAGTAACACCTGGGCCGGTGACAACATTCATTGGCAAGACTGGTCAGCCAGCACCTTTGCCGATGCCAAAACCCAAAACCGTCTGATACTTATTAATGTCGGCCATGAAGGCTGTACCGCCTGTCGCTTTATGGAAGAAAACACTTTCAGCAACCCTGAGGTGATAGCGCTGGTTAACTCAAACTTTGTCGCCATCCAGGTTGATAGTGAGGCGCGACCTGACATCGGCGAACGCTATTCAGACTGGGCCTGGCCTGCCAATGCTTTTATGCGCCCCGACGCTACCCAGGTATTGGCCTTTGCGGGCAGCCGTCGCCCTGAACCTTATATGAAAGTACTTCGTGAGGTGATCGATGGCCATGCGGCGGGTACGCTAACAGCAGATAAACTCGCGCCCTATGGCGTCGCCCAGGTGCCTGAATCCGCTGCATTTACAGAGTTACGGGATCAAGTGCGGGCTTTGCAGGACGATGTATTTAAAGATAAAACCAGTGGCGTATTTGAAACTGCCGAAGCACTTAGACATCTGCTGTTACGTAATCATCTCTATGGCGACAGTAATGCGTTGGCTATGGCAAAGGCCACTCTCGATGGCCATCTTCAACAACTCGATCCGGTATGGGGCGGCATGTTCTACGCGTCCTTTGGTCGATGGGCTAACGTTGCTCCGGAGAAGCGGCTTGAAAGCCAGGCTGCGACGCTTCAGGCTTATGCCAATGCTTATCAAATTACGAATGAGCCTAAATACAAGGACGCTATCGAAAATGTAGATAAGTATCTAACTACGTTTTTGCGTTCGAAGCAGGGACTGTTTTTTGCCAATCAGCAAGATAACCTGGCCAGTGAGATAGATATGGATGATTATTACGCGCTGGGCGACAAGGAGCGTCGCAGTCACGGGATTCCCAGCATAGATCATGCGATTTATAGCGATGTAAATGCGCGGGTTATTCTGGGTTACGTTTTAGCCTTTGAGGCGACCGGCGAACAGCGTTATCTGGATACGGCGACTGCCGCGGCCAAACAACTCCTTGCTGATCGGCAGACCAAAGACGGCTGGCTCATTCAGTTCAAAGCCGGTGACGAGCTATCCGCAGATGAGCGTATTCATGTCCTGACCGATAAAGCTGTTCCGTATCTGCGTACACAGGCCCATTCAGGCCTGGCGCTTTTAAGTCTGTATACCGCAACGGGTGAATCGCTTTGGCGGCAGGCCGCAGTACGGCTTGCCAGGGGCTTATTAAGCACACTCGAAGATCCGAAATTGGGTGGCTTTTATGGCGGCCCGGATGACGGTACCCCAGGGCGGCGTAAGCCGCTTGAAGATAACGCCGCCGCTGCACAGTTTTTATATCTACTGGGCGTGCTAGAGAAAGAAGATAAATTTAAAATGGCAGCAGAGCGGGCCATTCGCGCTGCCGCTTCACCAATTGCTGTAAGCCGGGAAGGCAAGATTACCGGAAGCCTGGCTATGGCTCTCGAAATTATCACAGCGGGTTATGTGGAATTATCGGTAGTTGGTGATGAGAAAGATTCCCGCACGCAAGGCCTGTTAAAAGCTGGTCGAAATGTCTTTGAGCCGCGCAAACTTGTGCATATCGAAGCTACTGGGCGCTATCCTCTACGCGATGCGCCAGCGATGTATATCTGCAATGATGAGCGCTGTACCCTGCCTATCTACGATCCAGATAATGTGCCAACACAGGCTAGTTTATTTACCTACGTGAACTCGGGACAGGTAACACCGAGCGCCGATTAGTTTTGACGTAAGTCCTTAGGTTTCCTGGCTGTCTTGACTTATTTCAGATATCGTTTTCCATGTGTAACCGGAATCAGACTCGCTTGCATCTTTGCTTTCAGGGCTATTGATTTCAGGTCGATATTTAAGCTGCAAACCCTGAAGGAAATTCCGAAGCACCTGGTCGTGACAGGCACGATGGTGTTTATGGCCGGGCTTGCGGAAAAACGCACTTAATTCATGTTTGCTAAGCGTGAAGCCGACAAGATCCATGATGG
>CALLDA010000220.1 GCA_937998635.1 uncultured Pseudomonadales bacterium | reverse complement strand
GCTGGGCCTGTTTCTGGCATTACCATCTGCTCTATGACCTCTTTCATCAGGGCCTGGTGACTGAGGGTTTTATGCTGGAGTTTCTCCAGTCCCACACCAATGTAGTCTACCAGCCCCCCTATGATCAGCCGGGCTTTAACGGTATTAACCCCTACGCCCTTGGCTTTGCCATGATGCAGGACATCCGCCGAATTTGTGAAGCGCCCAGCGATGAGGATAAACACTGGTTCCCCGATATCGCCGGTAGTCCCTGGCTGAAAACCCTGCATTTCGCAATGGAAAACTTTAAGGATGAGAGTTTTATTCTGCAGTTTCTCTCACCAAAAGTAATACGCGATTTGAAACTCTTCGCCGTCATTGACAGTGACCGACAGGACTATCTTGAAGTCGCTGCGATCCACAACGACAGCGGTTACCAGGTGATAAGAGAGGCCCTTGCCGGTATGTACAACATCGGCAACAACGAGCCCAATATCCAGGTGGTTAATGCAAATCTCAATGGCGATCGCTCGTTAATGTTGCGTCACTATGTCCACGAACACCGGCCTATCGAGCCAAGCTCAACCACAGATGTACTAAAACATATCCATCACCTCTGGGGTTTCGACGTTCACCTGGAATCAAGGGATCACGATATCATCAGCCAGGCTTTTCAATGGCCGCCGATAGTGGAAAAAGAACCGGGGGAAAGCGAGTCAACAAGAATAGTCATCTAGCGCTGGGATAAAATTATACCCGGCACCATGGCAACAGTCATATTTAGGGGTAAATCATTAGCTAGGCATCTACTTGCTAAGGCCCCCTTCCTATCTCTAAAATTGCCGACCAGTTTCACTAGCCGGTTGTCGCCGACAGCCAGCTTCCATACCTCACGGACGACCATCATAAATGTATCGTGCTCATGCATTTCTGCAATCCACCTTCGGCTACGATGTCTTTCGTCACTCTCAGGAAAGCGTCATTCAAACCTTGCTTGATGGCAAAGATGCCTTTGTATTAATGCCCACAGGTGGCGGCAAGTCCTTATGTTTCCAGATACCGGCTCTGGTTCTGGAGGGCGTCGCAATCGTGGTTTCGCCTCTCATCGCTCTCATGCAGGACCAGGTCGATGCCCTTCAGCAACTGGGGATCAAAGCCGCCTTTCTGAATTCCAGTCTGGATGCGTCCGCAGCTATGAACGTTGAGCAACAACTGGTTAATAACGAACTGGATCTACTCTATGTGGCGCCGGAGCGCTTATTGGGTGAGCGCATGCTCGCCCTGCTGGATCAGTGTCAGCTGTCGCTATTTGCAATCGACGAAGCCCACTGCGTCTCTCAGTGGGGTCATGATTTCCGTGTTGAATACCAACAACTGAAAATTCTCCACGACCGTTACCCGAACGTGCCACGTATCGCCCTGACTGCCACTGCCGACCAACGTACCCGTGATGAAATCATTGCCCAGCTAAAGCTGGAAGATGCTCAGGTCTTTATCAACAGTTTTGATCGCCCTAATATCCAGTACGCCATATCGGAGGGCAATAATCCCCGGCAACGGCTGTGGCGATTTATCGAAGACAATCACTCTCAGGACGCAGGTATTGTCTATTGCCTGTCTCGCAAAAAAGTCGAAGCCACCGCCGAGTGGCTGAGTGAGCGAGGTCGAATCGCCCTGCCCTACCACGCTGGGCTATCCGCCCAGCTACGCCAGAAAAACCAGCAGCGGTTTCTCCGCGAAGAAGGCGTCATTATCGTCGCCACTATCGCCTTTGGCATGGGTATTGACAAACCCGATGTGCGCTTTGTCGCCCACCTGAGTTTGCCAAAAAGTATCGAGGCCTATTATCAGGAGACCGGTCGAGCTGGACGCGACGGCGAACCAGCCAGCGCCTGGATGGCCTATGGCCTGCAAGACGTAATTACACTTCGGCAATTCACCCAGGACTCCGCAGCCAGCGAGACCCACAAACGAGTAGAACATCAAAAGCTGGAAGCGATGCTCGGCCTCTGCGAGCTCATCAGCTGCCGCCGCCATGCTCTCCTGGCCTATTTTGAAGAGGACAGCACAACAGTTTGCGGCAATTGCGATAACTGCCTCAAGCCACCCGAAAAGTGGGATGCCACCGTGGCTGCTCAGAAAGCGTTATCCTGTGTTTACCGAACCAATCAACGCTTCGGTGTCAATTATCTGATCGATGTACTACTCGGCAAAAGCAACGACAGAATTCAGGACAATCGCCATGATCAGGTCAGCACCTTTGGCGTCGGTAGAGAGTTTTCTGTTACCGCATGGCGGGCCATCTTCCGCCAGCTTATCGCTCTGGGTTTCCTGGATATCGATAGCGAAGCCTATGGCGCTTTAAGGCTCACCGAAAAGTGCCGCCCTTTGTTAAGAGGTGAAGAAGGGCTCGACCTGAGAAAACCCGCCAAAGAAGAAAAAGTCGCCGGTAGCAATAAAGATAAAAGCCCCGTTCGCCCCCAGGATCAACCTCTATGGGATGCCCTACGATCTTTACGGAGCGAACTCGCCGGGGAGTTTGGCGTGCCGCCCTACGTGATATTTCACGATGCCACCTTGCAGGAGATGATCAAACGCAGGCCAGCAAGCAAGAGCGATATGAGCGCTATTTCTGGCATTGGAGCGCAAAAACTTGAGCGTTACGGGCCACGTTTTCTGGCAGAGATTGCACTGCACCCCCTGCCCGAACTCCTCAACAACAGACTGAGCGCCACGGTGAATGAAACCCTTATCCTCTATCAACAAGGCCTGCCCATTGAACAGATTGCCCAACAGCGCGATGCGAAAACCAGCACGGTATACACCCACCTGGCCGATGCCATAGAAATAGGTTTGCTGGACGCGCTAGATGTTCTGGATTTAGATCAAGAGCAATATCAGGAAATTGTTTTAATCATTGAATCCATGGAAGACGAAGAGAAGGGTCGTCTCAAGCCTGTTTATGAAGCTTTAGACCAGCAATATGACTATGGGGTTCTAAGGTGTGTTCAGGCATCAATCTAGCGGTCTACCTGCCGAGCAGTTGGCCCCACCGATGATCGACCTCTTCAATTATCAACCCTGTCAAGCATTTGGCTTACGACCCGGCACCGCTAGCGACGCTAAGCCACCCTCCTCTACGGAAGCAATAATATCGCTGGAGCGAGTATCAATCAGTGGGATATCGTTCTCTGCAATCGGCGCCATCCATTGTTTTCGTGCCATAGCCTGCTCGATATAGGGCGCTAATTCCTCGGCTTTGCGCGCCTCTCTTTGCTCTTCATGTTCGACAAATTCAGGCATCACCTCGACCGAGAAACGCTCCAGGGATTCGCAGATATCCTCATGTCGATTCATGCCACACTGCTGCACGAAGCCGATTTGATCGAGCCCGGATGCCTGGTATTTACGCATGGTGCCGCGCACATCCTCCGGTGTGCCGATACCGGGAGAAACCGGCAGTCGCCACTTATCGCGGGTCGCCTGGAAGTTTTCCCATAAGTTAGCCCTGGACGGCTGGTGGGGGCCTTTAACGTAGTAATGCGCACCGGCCCGGCTGAAAAACTCGTAACCTTCCTGACCTTTTTGAGCGGCTTTGTCCCGGTCGTCATCAATGGCAAAGCCGACAATCATAGTGATATTGGCGTTGACGGTATGTCCGATCGGCACACACTCGGAGCTTTTGATAATGCTGTAATACTCATCGACCCAATGTTTGGCGTCGTCCGGGTCGATAAAACCAAACACTAGTGCGCCAATACCATTGCGAGCCGCCAGTTGAATGGTCGATCGTCTGGAACAGGCCACCCATATCGGTGGATGGGGTCGCTGCTCTGGCTTAGGCACCACATTTCGACAGGGCATGGAGAAGAAGTCACCACTAAAACCCGGATACGGTGTCATGGCCATCATATTGGCGGTCTGTTCGACCACCTCCTGCCAGGCATCGCGTTTGGTATCAGGATCAATTTCAAAGCCGCCCAGCTCAACATTGGACGAAGACTCCCCCGTGCCCCACTCGACGCGACCATCGGAAAGGATGTCGAGTGTCGCCAAACGTTCAGCAACCCGCGCGGGATGGTTGTACTTAGGGTGTGTCAGCACCACGCCGTGGCCAAGGCGAATATTTTTGGTATTACGGCTGGCGGCAGCCAGAAAAACTTCAGGGGCGGAAGAGTGGGAATATTCTTCGAGAAAATGGTGCTCGACCTCCCAGGCATAATGAAAACCCAGGCGATCCGCCAGCTCGACCTGCTCCAGGGCTTCTTTCAGTATGCGCGCCTCGGCACCGTCCTCCCAGGGTTTGGGTGATTGCATCTCGTAGAATGTAGAAAATTTCACTTAGCTTCCCCCTCAATAAAATTTATTCTTTTAGGCACCCACAGGTTTATTAATCTGCAAGTAGACTTACACGCCAGGGTCATCGCTTTCAAATTGATTTTTCAATACTGCCTGGCGAGCGGACACCGCACCATAGGTCGCAACGCAATAAGGCACGCAGAAAGTCAGTGCGAGTTTCCATATAACAATAGCATTGCCATTAAAAAGCGCATCACCCTGATTAATGATATTAAGGATCGAACCAACCACAATAGCGACAATCCATGAACGTTTCTGAATACCAGGTTCCAGCGCGATGGTGTACCAGGATTGCTTCAAAGCTCTTAGTCCCCTTAATTCACTCGTGCGATTGAGTTATAGCGCTCATTAAATTAGTTCCTTAACCCGCCAGTTTAGTGAAACGATGAAAGCTCCGCCTAACAACACCCACCGTATTCGCTGAGCATAATCCGTACTGATACACTCTCACCAGTCACCGTGTACGGCGACTCGGCATCGCCAGATACGGAAATAGTCAATTGTGCCCAGCCTGAAGCGGCAGCCAGGACACCTCGATCTTCCTTAGTCCCTGTACTTTCCAGTTTGCCAATGAAAACAGTTACCGTCTGTATTTCGTCTCACAGAACGGTCATTGTGCAAAAATGATTGCCGCTAAACTATCCGTGAGAAAGATTGTAATCCCCTCTTATGGCTAGCACTTCAAAGAGATTTACCTCACCATCAATACCTTTTGGCTCAACTGTCATCGCCAAATTGTATTCCAATATGCCCTTACAACTTTGCTGCGTACGTTCAGAGACCAGTATCTGACCACCCTGAGCGTAGGATTCAATGCGACTAGTGAAATTAACATGATGCCCGACCACGCCGTATTTTGACCGGGTTTCCGAGCCAATATTCCCGATCACCACTTCCCCAGTGTTAATGCCAATGCCAGTTTCTACGCTGGGGAGTCCCGCTTGAACATTGAGTTCATTAACACTCGCCATAGCGCTTTGCATTTCGATAGCACAGGCAACCGCCCTTTCCGCGTGGTTTTCCATGGCTCGCGGTGCACCGAACAAGACCAGGATGGCATCGCCAATAAATTCGTCAATGGTGCCCCCATAGCCAATAATCACTTCTGTCATGCCGGCCAGAAAATTATTGACCAGGGTGAGTACATCTTCCGGATCAAGACGGGAGGAAAGACTGGTGAAGCCCCGGATATCCGCCATCAGGATAGTGATTGCCCGTCGCTCACCACCAAAATTCAAACCTTCTGGCGAATCGAGTAAAGTTTCCGCCACTTCGTCCGTAAGATAACGGCCAAAAACATTGCGGATGAAGTCATTGCGTTTTTCGACGTCGGCGACAAGGGATCTGATTTTATCGTTGGCCCTCTTCAGGCCCAGTTGAGTATTCACCCTGGCCAGCACCACCGGGAAGTCGATGGGTTTGGTGACGTAATCATTTGCGCCGAGTTTCAGGGCGCCAACGATATCATCGCTACCGTCTTTGGCGGTCGCCATGATGATGGGTAACTCGGTGCCATCTCGGATTTCACGCACTTTTTCGAGCACCTCTATGCCGCTCATGCCAGGCATCATAATGTCCAGCAGGACAAGATCGCAGGGATGATTTGCCAGCCAGTCAAGCGCGCTAAAACCGTCCTCGACCAGCGACACGGCAAACCCGCTTTTAATCAGCCGTCGGGATAACAGGTCGCGATTGAATTCATTGTCGTCAACAACGAGAATGACAAACTGCTGCTCAGAGATTGCGACTGATTCATCTACCGTCTGGCTCATAGAGAAAGTACCCTGTTTGGCTTATTTTTTCGGGTTTAAAGGTTGGCACGATAAGTCGTCAGTGGTGTTGTCGCGGTCGAGATTTGTATGGTATAAACTTGCCTGTCCGAAGAACAGAAAAAAAATTAAATTTCGTTCGGAGTAAGCTACCATCAAAAACGTCTACCTCCTAATTGTGTGCACCCAATATCGGGCAGAGAGACCTGCGTGGGTGCCTATGTTCTCCAGCCCATGAAAATTATTAGCTGGGGCCTACTTAACACATACTGTCTTTCCAACATTTCATTAGTGTGGCAGTAGGCTTTTTTTAGTGACTTTAAAAAAACCAGCGCCGACGAAAAAAAAGGTTCATCCTTCGCTCACAAACGTTCGCTGGGCGCGAGCGTTTGTCTATGCGGCAGCGTCGGTGATGTTCGTATTTTCGATGGATCCTGAGCTGGTGTGGACAAAGGGAGTCGTACTTGTTTTTGGCTTCGTCTATCCAACGGTTTTTCATTTTTTCGCCCACAGAGCGCACGATACCCGCACGATCGGCTATTGGGCTTTTGTGGTAGACGCGGCATTATGGAGCGTGGCGGTTGTATTAACCTCCTATGCCATCATTCCCTTACTGCTTGCACCGACTATCGCTATTTTGACAGCCTTGATAATGGGTGGCACCTGGCTGGTAAAACGAGTTCTTATACCTATAGCGATTATCATGCCTGCAGGACTTTTATTTGTCCCGATCCGGCTGACTGAACACCTCTCCTGGCCCGGGGGCCTGATTGCCTGGGTATTGATGTCAACTTTTGCTGGCTTTGTGTGCTATCTGGCGAACACCACAACAAAAAATGCGACGGCTGCTCGGCATGGACTTGAGGAAAAAAATAAACAGATCAGTCAGCAGGCAACATTGTCCGCTTCGATAAACAGTGTTGCGCAACTGGTCAATTCCACCCTCGATCTCGATCTGGTCATGGACGTCATCGAAAAGAGCCTCAATAAGGTGTTCAACTTTGACATGATTGCGATACTTTTTGTTAACCAAAAAGAGCAGACGTTAACGCTGGACAGGCTGGTTGGCCCAGTTCCGCAAAAATTGATTAGCCGTCTAAAAAATCAGGTGGTTCCCCTGAATGAAAAATCAAATGCGTTTGTTATTCCGGTGTTCTCTCGAGAGCCCTGTTACCTACCTGATATCTCTGCGGATAAAGATCAGCTCGAGGGGGCGAGTGCTGCCGTTTACAGATTAGTGCCAGCCAAATCCCTGCTGACATTCCCACTGATTATTAACGACGAAGTAATGGGTGTTTTATCCTTTAGCGACAGTCGTGAAGTGTTTCATCTGGAACCTGAAGATATCAATGTTATTCAACGTTATGTCACCTACGTAGCGACTGCCATTCGCAATGCACGCATGTTTGAATCTGTAGCCGAAGCGCAGTTAGCGGCAGAGACCGCGCGTGAAACTGCTGAAACTGCCAACCAGGCCAAAAGCCAGTTTCTGGCAAATATGAGCCACGAATTGCGTACGCCGATGAATGCTGTAATTGGCTACGCTGAAATGCTTGAAGAGGAAGCCGAAGATCAGGGGCTGGACGATTTTATTCCCGATCTGCAACGTATCCGCAGTGCTGGCCGGCATCTTTTACAGTTAATTAATGATGTTCTGGATTTGTCAAAAATTGAAGCCGACAAGGTTGAATTGTATCCAGAGCAAGTCGAATTAGACCAGCTAATCGAAGAAGTCCTGTCGACGGTTAAACCACTGGTTGAGAAAAACAGTAATCAATTAAAGTTTAGCCACGGGGATTCGTTAGGTGAAGTTTTTATCGATGTGACAAAGCTGCGGCAAATCATACTTAATTTATTGAGTAATGCTGCTAAATTTACTGATAACGGCGTCATCGAACTAAAAATTTACCGCGAGACCCGTGACGCTATCAGTTGGTTAGTGGTGAGCGTCAACGATTCTGGAATTGGTATTACACCGGAGCAGATCGACAGGCTTTTCCAGCCGTTTTCCCAGGCAGATGCCTCAACGACGCGCAAATACGGTGGCACTGGTCTAGGCCTGGTCATCAGTCAACGATTTGCCGAGATGATGGGTGGCTCTCTGACCGTTGACAGTGCATTGGGCGAAGGTTCAAATTTTTCGCTGAGGTTGCCGGTACACGATGGCAAAAAATCCGTCGCGACCAACGAAGAAACCTCAATAAGCGAATTCAGTACGAATGAAGAAACTGACGGTATGTCAATAGCTCCCAATCTGAATAATCCCGGGTCCACCATTCTGGTGGCTGATGGTGATTAAGCGGCGCGCGAATTGATGCAGAAGTTGCTTGGCAAGGAAGGCTACAGTGTCGTCACGGCAGAGGATGGCGTTGAGGGACTTGAGCGTTACGCAGAGTGGCGAGCGCCCTTTATTGTGGTTGATTTGATGATGGCCGAGATGGATGATTTTCAATGATTGACGAGCTACGGCGCAAGTATCCTGGCGCGGATATTCAGGTTATTGTGGTCACCTTCAAAATCCTCGGCACAGAGGATATGGCACGATTGAACGGAAACGTACAGCCGATCATTCAAAAAGCTTCGGGGATGCCGGATGAAATACTCGGAGAAATAAAACGCCATAATCGTGTTTAACAAATTATCGGTCGCAGAATCTATGCCAACAATTATGCTGGTTGAAGACAATGAGATGAACCGGGACATGTTGTCCCGACGCCTGGAACGTAAAGGCTTCAAAGTAATGATTGCCATTGACGGTGAACAAGTGCCCGGATTGTTAGCGAATCAATTACCTGATCTGATTTTGATGGACATTAATTTACCCGGCAAAGATGGCCATCAAATTACCGGGGAGCTGAAAAGCGATTCTAGAACCGCTGGTATTCCGGTGATTGCCTTGACCGCTCACGCCATGGTCGGCGATAGGGATAAGGCAATAGCCGCAGGCTGTGATGATTATGACACCAAGCCCGTAGATATGCCGCGTTTATTGGGAAAAATTAAAACGCTAATAAAACAATAATATTCTGTCAAACAGAACCTGACTCAGGGTATTGCTAGCGAGAGAACCAAGAGTTAATCAAACAATAAACTCGCATTCTTGTTACCCATATTTAACAAAAGGTTATTGCACTAAAACGATTTTAAAATTCCGTGCGGAGTAATTTCTACATGCTTATTAAACACCGGGCTAAACACAGCCTTAAACAAAGACCTAAACCAAGAGCTGTGAGCTTTTCTGTGGTCCGAAAAGCTGCCTTCTTTGTCGGCTCCCTGGCATTACTAACTCCACTTATGCCTGTGACAGTGCTTGCGGAGGACACGCCGGATAATTTGGAAAAAATCGCGCCAGAAAATGCTGCTGTTTCTGCACTGGGAAGGCTTGAGCCAAAACACGGAATAATGCGTATCACCGCACCATCAACACCTCAATCCACATCGGGTGCAGTACTGACGCAACTACTCGTTAATGAAGGCGATGATGTCACCGAAGGACAACTGCTCGCCGTTATTGATACAGCGTCTGTCATGGAAGCTATGGTGAAGGAAATAGAGGCGGAGTTAGAGTTGAGCAAACGTCAGGCTCAATCTTCACATAGCCTGGCGGAGGAAGCCTGCGTGCGGGCCGGCGTCGCCAGACAGGAAGCACTTCGTCGGGCGGACTTACTCAAGAAGGGTTTGACAGCTCAGGAAGTGGCCGATGCCGCGCAAGGCGATGCCGAGGCACGCGAGGCTGCGTGTATTGCAAAGCGCAACGAAGCCACTGCCGCCGAAGCTAATATTGAGGTCGCTGCAGCCCGTGTGTCGCGACATCAGGCGCAACTGGCCCGGTCGTATATTCGTGCGCCAGTGGCTGGCCGAATTCTCGACATACTGACTCGCCCTGGGGAGCTTGTGAAGCCAGTGGGAATTCTAGAATTGGGCATCGTTAACCAGATGTACGCAATTGCCGAGGTTTACGAAACCGACGTCAGGCGTTTACGCATTGGCCAAAAAGCGCGGATTACCAGTGATGCTTTGGACCAGCCCCTGACCGGTATCGTTGAACTTATCAGATCAAAAGTTCAGAAGCAGGACCAAATTGGCACTGACCCCGCAGCGAGAAAAGACGCCCGTATTGTCGAGGTCGAGATTCCTCTCGATGACTCCGCACCAGCCGAAGCCTTGACCAACCTGCAGATCGATATAGTCATCGGGCCGTGAATTTTTCCAAGGTAATAGCGTTATGAGAATGCCCATAGGCTTGCAACAACTTCGCCACCGCCCGCTGCGATTAGTTGTTGCTCTGGCCGGCATCGGCTTTGCAGTGTTATTGATTATGATGCAATTGGGTTTTCGATCGGCATTGTTCGAAAGCGCGGTGCGTTTTCAGGAACGGTTTAATTACGATATTGCACTGTTTAGCACAGACAGTATTTTCATCGTGCGACCGCAGCCTTTTTCCATACGCCGTCTCTACCAGACCCTCGGTGACAAGGACGTCGAAGACGTCAGTCCGGTTTATATTTTTCCGGCGGTGTGGAAAAACCCCTGGAACAACAATCGGCGGGGCATCAATGCCATAGGTATTAATCCGGAAGACAACCTACTTGATACGCAGGGCTTTGAGGAAAACAGAACACTATTGCGCCAACAGGACGTGGTTCTATTTGACGCAGCGTCACGACCGGAATTTGGCCCCGTTGTTAATGAAATGGCTGATCGCGCAGCATTGACCACCGAGGTTAATGACAGGGAGATCGATGTCGTTGGTCTTTTCAAAATGGGCACTTCATTTGGCATTGACGGCAGCATTATCACCAGCACCGATAACTGGCTTCGATTATTCCCCGACCGCGACCGCAATAATATTCATCTAGGGCTTATTAGCCTGGCGGAGGGTGCCGACCCGGTTGTAGTGAGAGACCGCCTCAAAGCCTATTTACCCAAAGATGTACTGGTGATGACTAAACCTGAATTTATACAACGCGAGGTCACCTACTGGAACTCGGCGACGCCCATTGGCTATATTTTTGCCTTTGGCGCGGTCATGGGCTTCGTGGTGGGTGCCATCATTGTTTATCAGATACTGTTCGCCGATGTGTCGGAACACCTAAACGAATACGGGACCTTACGAGCGCTAGGATATTCCAACCGATTTGTTTCCGGCATTGTCATCCAGCAGGCTGCCGCACTGGGCATACTGGGTTATATACCGGGTATGGTCCTGGTCTACTGGCTTTATGCCATGGCTGCGGGCGCCACCCATTTGCCGCTGTATATCACCTTTGATCGAGCCGCCACGGTATTTATTATGACTCTGGCCATGTGCGCCATATCTGCCTTGCTGGCACTGCGAAAAGTGCGTCGTCTTGATCCAGCGGAGGTGTTTTGATGGCTAATACCTCACCGATTCTGGTCAGTGGCCTAAACCATACGTTTGGTAAAGGCTCGCTGCGTAAGCAAATTCTGTTTGATGTCAGTACTGAGATACCCCAGGGCGAGATCGTTATTGTTACTGGACCTTCAGGTTCCGGTAAAACGACGCTGCTAACTCTGGTTGGCGCCTTGCGGTCAACCCAGGAGGGCAGCGTGCGCGTACTGGGGCAGGAACTTAACGGCGCTAAAGCCTCAGCGTTGGAAAAAGTACGCGGGCAAATCGGTTTTATTTTCCAACAGCATAATCTGGTCGCCGCCCTGAGCTCTGTTGAGAATGTTGAATTAGGCATACGTGTTACCGGGCGCTACAAAGGTGCGGCGCTACGTCGGCGAGCAGTAGAGATGCTGGAAATAGTCGGTCTGGGCGAGCGTTTAAAGTATAAGGCGGAACAACTGTCCGGCGGGCAGCGCCAGCGTGTTGCTATTGCCCGTGCGCTCGCCGCCGAACCAGCGATGTTATTGGCGGATGAGCCCACTGCATCGTTGGACAAGCAGTCCGGACGCGAAGTTGTCGATCATATGAAGGCCCTGGCCAAAGAGCAGGGCACCACTATCTTGTTAGTCACCCACGACAACCGGATTCTCGATATTGCCGACCGAATTGTTCATCTTGAGGATGGCAAGCTGTCGACCTTTACCGATGCTGTAATCGCCAACAACCAGTATATGATGCAGACGCTGGCGGACAACCGGCAGAAACAACCCCTCGCCGAAATTGTCGACGGGCTTGACGAAGCGCACTTTCGCGATATGTTGCAAGACATTGCCGATGAATCGACGCGTTTTCTCGAGGCCACAGCGTTGGCCAGGGACAACGCATTTCAAAGTATGCTCGAACAGGGTCTGTTTGCTTTTACCCACAAACTAGGTCGATTACTCCAGGTTGAGCGGGCATCCCTGTTTCTAGCTGACTATGACTCACATACATTGCTATTACGGGTCGCGGAAGATTTACCCGATCACGAGGTGAGAATCCCCATCGGATCAGGAATTGCCGGCGCAGTGGCCGAGTCGGGCCAAACCATCCGCGTGGATGATGCTTATGCCGATACACGTTTTAATCAGGAAGTCGATCGGATGTCCGGGTTTCGCACACGATCGATACTATGTTTACCTATTAAAAATCGCTCAGGCCAGGTGTTTGCGGTGGCGCAACTGTTAAACCGGCAGGATGGGCAGTGTTTTGACGATGCTGACGAAGAAAAATTTAGCGAGTTCATTGCTTCCATCGCCATCATCCTTGAAACCCTTGAGGGACTGAACACTGGCACCCCCTTGCTGAGAAGCGACCAACTTTGAATTTATCTGATGCAAAACTATGCGAGATAGTCGAAAAATATTTCGATATTCAGGTGGGCCAGGACAGCCCCATACTCGATGACCTGGAGATAGAACAGCTCTCCGGTGGCGAGTGGCTGTTCCGGCAGAATGACGCGGGGGACTCGTTATATTTACTGGTCAGAGGGCGTCTACAGGTCTGGATTGGCAATAATGGCGCTGCGCCAGACGTGGATGGCTCAGACGGTCGGAAGCCCCTTGATGCTCAGTTGCTTGGTGAAATCGTGCCGGGCGACAGTGTCGGCGAGTTAAGCCTGCTCACTGGAGAAAAACGCAGTGCCGGTATAAAGGCAATTCGGGATAGTCTGGTTATCAAAATAACCCGTAGCGCTTTTGAAAAGCTTGGCGAGATCCATCCCGGTCTGATTATCAAATTGGCAGGGGGTATCGCCAGTGTCCTGCAGAAAAGAACGACAGAAGCCGTACCCGCTGGTAGAAGCTTAAAAACGGTCACGGTGGTGTCGCTCAACAATTCCGTAAGGACAAACGATTTCTGCGGGAATCTGATTGCAAATCTAGGGCATTATGGTCCGACCCTGACGCTGACACCAAACAATCTCGGTGAATTCAATGCGCCTATTAAACAGTTGCCCGTCGATGAGCCCGTTCCTGACCAGCTTAAATCCTGGTTGCAGGATCGGGAAGACGACTACCGCTTTGTTGTGTATCAATGCCAAACAGTATTGAGTCCGTGGACGAAGTTTGCACTGCGCCAATCAGACATCGTGATATTTGTAGCCGACGCGCTTGCTGACCCGAATCCGGGGCACGACGAAATTGATCTCGCTTCGGAAGTTAATTTATCCAGTGCTCGTCGTGTATTGGTATTGCTACAGCCGGAAACACACACGCCTATCAAGGACACCGCGCAATGGCTGGCACCCAGAGAAGTGGATTTTCATATCCATGTGCGTGCTGACAAACCTGATGACACCTGTCGCGTTGCACGGATTATTTCAGGAACCGCGCTGGGCCTTGTACTGGCTGGAGGTGCGGCGCGAGGGTTGGCCCATCTCGGAGTTTATAAAGCCCTGGAAGAGGCCAACATTACGGTGGACTGGGTTGGTGGTTGTAGCATCGGCGCTATCATGGGGGCCGTTATTGCTAATGATTGGGGTACTGCTAATGCCACCACCCTGGCTAGATCTGCATTTGTCGATGGCAAACCTTTTGGCGACTATACTATCCCGTTGACCTCTCTAATCAGGGGTAGGCGCATGGAAAAGTTGCTAAAACGGTATCTG
>CALLDA010000219.1 GCA_937998635.1 uncultured Pseudomonadales bacterium | reverse complement strand
AGCGGGTAGTTTTTTAGTTGTTCTCGATGTTGCTGAAATAAACGGGTAGAGCCACCATCGAGATTTTGCTTCACTTGCTGATATAGCGCTCGTTGCTGTTGCAGGTCAGTATTTTGTGCGAGAGCCGAGGGTATTTGACCTGGCGGCAAAAAAAGCAGGCAGAAAAAAGCGGTAGTATGAAAGGTACGATGTAAGGTGTGGCGCAAGGTGGTATTGCTCAAAGTATTGCGCGATTTGGTTCGCGACATAGTCAACGAGGTATTACGCATAGCCATCCGTGATAATTGATAGGTCTGGTCAAAAAAATAATAGTTTAAAACAGGCCAAGCCGTCGGCAAGCCCCTGGCAGACGGTGTGTGTCGATCCGTTTAGTCTGGTTTAGGAATGCGCACCGCCAACACGTCGCAGCTGGCACCATGCAGGACACCATTGGCCGTAGAACCAAATACCAGGGCCAGTCCATGGCGACCATGACTACCGACGACAGTTAGATCGACGCCGTTTTCCTTAGCAAATTTATGCATCTCCTGAGCCGGTTGTCCGATCATCACGTGTCTGTCAGCGGAGGTAAGACCCAATTGCTCACAAAATTCATCCAGACGAGCGCGAGCCTGCTGTTCCATCTGTGTTTGTACATCACTGAGATCCATGGGGATATCGCCACCATAGGCAAAGGAAAGTGGTTCCTGGACATGGAGCAGGCTGATACGAACGTCTCTGTCCTGGAAGAGCTCCTGAACATGGTTAACTACGAGGATGGACTCTGGAGACAAATCGAGGCCGACGAGGATATGGCGATAATATGACATGGGGGTGGGGCTCCTGAGTTTTCTCTTTAAAATTTTCAGTTAGAACCTAAGATAAGCTTGATACCAAGATAAGCTTGAATATAAGGCATAACCTAAGATAAGAAGTTTAAGCCATGTGATTCATTGTATAGTTTATTTTTTTCAAAGAGAAAGTGCTGGTCTTGACCTATTTGATAATGGCGATAGTTATCGCTGCTTTGATATCGCCCTTCATGGTACTCAAACCCTCGCCACGACAAAAGACAATTTTGAAGATTCGCCAACGAGCCAGGGAGAGAGGTTTACAGGTACAGGTGATGGCTGAGGCGATCGCTGACCAGGAAGGTTTGAATCCCACATCAATCAGATACTTTGTACCGTGGTTAGCGAAAGACCTGGCTCAGGCCGGTTCGAGTTCCTGGTTGTTGGCCCGCGATCAGGGCTGCGGCTGCGCCGCCCGGTGGCAGGGTTGGTGCTGGCCCGGCACCGAAGCTCCTGCACACCATCAGAAGGCAATTGACAAAGTGATAGCGACGTTGCCCAATGGCGTTAATGCGCTGTCGGTCGACGGGCAAGGCCTTGGGGTCTATTGGCAAGAGCCCGATAGTCTTGATTTGATCGATGAAATCGAAGCAAAGATAAAAATAATATACCTAAGTATCATAGAGCTATGAGTATAAAGTGACCCGGGCACTGGCGTGAATTCTGCCTGGGCAAGTCAGGGCAAAGGTACCGGTAAGTCACGATATTTAACAAAATAATTACTAAATACCTTGACCGATCAAAACCCAGGCCTTATATATCGCCCATCTGGCCTAGGGGTTTCAGGTTATTTACTGAATGTTTAATGTTAGCTCTCAACTAAGTAAAGGATTTCATGGGTAGATCACTGGTTATTGTCGAATCACCGGCAAAAGCAAAGACGATTAATAAATATCTAGGTAATGATTACGTTGTTAAATCCAGTGTCGGTCACGTCAGGGACTTGCCAACTGGAGCCAGTAATCGGGCGCCGGTCGATGCAAAAAAGCGAGCTAAACAAGCGGCTGCCACTCGGAAAATGTCGCCTGAGGAAAAGATTAAGCATAAAGCGAAGCGAGGCCGTGAGCAGTTAATTACCCGTATGGGGATTGATCCAGACCACGGTTGGGCGGCAAATTATCAAATATTGCCCGGCAAGGAGAAGGTGGTCTCCGAGCTTCAAAAGCTGGCAGAAAAAGCTGACACCATCTACCTCGCGACGGATCTCGATCGCGAAGGTGAAGCCATCGCCTGGCATCTAAAGGAAACTATCGGCGGCAGCGATGATCGTTTCAAGCGTGTGGTGTTCAATGAAATTACTAAAAAGGCCATTCAGGAAGCGTTTTCTGACCCTGGGGAATTAGATACCAACCGAGTTAATGCACAGCAGGCCAGGCGCTTTCTTGATCGTGTGGTGGGCTTTATGGTGTCACCACTGCTGTGGGAAAAAATTGCCAGGGGCCTGTCTGCGGGGCGGGTGCAATCGGTGGCGGTTAAGCTGGTAGTCGAGCGAGAACGGGAAATCAGAGCCTTTCAACCCGTCGAATACTGGACCATGCACGCCGATCTGGAAAACGCCGATGAAAATAAGGTGCGCTTTGAACTACGCACCGTCGATGGCAAAACCTATCGTCCCGATAACAGAGCCGATAGTGACCATGCCCTGGGCGAACTAAACGCCGCGACTTATACCGTCACTGCGCGGGACGCGACACCCGCTCAGACCAAACCCCCGAAACCGTTTATTACATCAACGCTGCAACAGGCGGCCAGCACAAGGCTCAGCTATGGCGTTAAACGCACCATGATGCTCGCCCAGCGTCTGTATGAAGCGGGATACATTACCTATATGAGGACGGATTCCCTGAATATTAGCGCTGAGGCGCTCAGCGACTGTCGGGAATTAATTAGCACTCGCTACGGTAATAACTACCTGCCTGAAAAAGCCAATAGTTACAGTAGCAAGGCTGGTGCTCAGGAAGCCCATGAGGCAATACGCCCTTCCAATGTTGACATCTCGGTGGCCGACTTAGAGGGTGTCGAAGATGATGCCAAACGACTTTATGAAATGATCTGGCAGCAATTTGTGGCCGGGCAGATGTTGCCAGCACGTTTTAATACCACCACAGTGAAAGTAAGCGCAGGTGCCTATGAGTTACGGGTGCGAGGCCGAGTGCTAATATTTGATGGCTTCCTTCGCGCTATTCCGGCTCTGCGTAATGCAGAAGACCTTGAGTTGCCTGAATATGAGGTCGGTGAGCAACTGAAATTACTGCAATTGGTGCCCCTCCAGCACTTCACCAAACCGCCACCGCGATATAGTGAAGCGGCCCTGGTCAAAGAGTTGGAAAAGCGTGGCATTGGTAGACCCTCAACCTATGCAAATATTATCTCGACGATTCAGGATCGTGGTTACGTCAGGACCGAGAATAAACGCTTCTATGCTGAGAAAATCGGTGAAATCGTCACCAGTCGGCTCGATGAGAATTTTACTGATTTAATGGATTACGGTTTTACTGCGGCTATGGAAGAACAACTAGACAGTGTTGCGGCCGGAGAGCTTGGCTGGAAAGAAACACTGGATCGATTTTATGAAGGCTTTATTGAGCGCTTGAATAAAGCGCGGGGCGATGACGACGGTATGCGGTTAAATGATGCCACCGAAACCTCGTTAGCCTGTGAAAAATGTGATCGACCCATGATGATTCGCACCGGTAGCACTGGCGTGTTTTTGGGTTGTTCAGGCTACAACCTGCCACCTAAAGAGCGCTGCAAGAGCACTAAAAACCTGACGCCAGGCGATGAGGCGATTAACATCGAAGAGGATGCTGAAGGCGAATCCCGGCTGTTGTTGGCCAAACATCACTGTAATATCTGCGGCACGGCCATGGATTCCTATCTGATCGATGAGCAGCGCAAATTGCATATTTGTGGCTCTAATCCTGACTGCCCGGGCTTCGAGGTAGAGCAGGGTAGTTATAAATTGCGGGGTTATGAAGGACCGGTTATAGAGTGCGATAAATGTGCTGCCAATATGGAGCTGAAATCCGGCCGCTTTGGCAAGTATTTTGGTTGTAGTTCTGAGGATTGTAAAAATACCCGTAAGTTACTTCGCAATGGTCAGGCTGCGCCACCGAAGATGGATCCGGTCGATATGCCCGAGCTTGCCTGCGATAAAGTTGACGATCATTATATTCTTCGGGACGGCGCTGCG
>CALLDA010000218.1 GCA_937998635.1 uncultured Pseudomonadales bacterium | reverse complement strand
TCTCGGCTGACCTGATGATCGGCGAGGCCAAATATCTTGATAATTTTTGCATCGCCGAAATCAAAAATATAGCGAATACGCCGTAATATGTCGTTATTGATCAATGCTGCTTTCCTGTTTGTTTAGTCGGTAATGAGTTATCGCTAATCAGCTATCGGTAAATGTTTCTATCAGACGAATGCCGTCTTTTTCAATACTGATAATCCGTTGTTTGTAGAGACCACCGATGGCTTTCTTAAAGGCACTTTTGCTCATGCCAAATTGTTCTGAGATAAGCGCCGGGTCAGATTTGTCGTGAACCGCAGAAAAACCGTTTTGTGCTTTTAAGTGTTTTAAAATAATTTCAGCATACTTGTCGCGGGCTGCTTTGCCGCCCTGAAGGCTTAAATCGATCTTGCCATCTGGGCGAACATATTTGATATAGCCTTTAATCGATTGACCAAAACTCAGCCGTTGAAACACATCATTTTTATAGAGCACACCCCAATGACTGTGGTTGACGATGGCTTTAAAACCCAGGTCGGTACTATTCGCGATAATTAAATCCACCGGTTGTTGGGGTCTAAAGTCGTGAGGTTTTTCATCATCAAGAAAACTATCAATTTTTGAGGAGGCGACAATTCTACCGTCAGATCTGTCGAGGTATAGATAGACCAAATAGGAGTGACCCACTTCCATGGGTCGGTGTTGCTCGGCAAAGGGCACCAGTACGTCTTTGTCGAGCCCCCAATCTAAAAATGCCCCAACGGCAGTTGTGTCCACGACCTGGAGGTAGGCGAATTCCTCGACGCTGGCTTTAGGTTTTTGAGTGCTTGCCAGGGGTCTGTCTTCCGAATCCAGATACAGAAAAACCTCGACAGAGTCACCGACGGATAAATTCCGGGGCGCATGCTTTCGGGGTAGCAGAACCTCGCCCTGATCCTCAGCTTCGAGATAGAAACCAAAATCTACGGCCTTTATCACTTCCAATTGATAGGTCTTGCCAATCTGGATCATCGTATAAACTCGGGACACAGCTTTAAAATAAGACCAGGAATTATACAGTTGATGGGCCGTGCTGATGCACCGTGTTGGTCGCTTATTGGTACATCCTATTTTGGTGCCTCCTGCCCCAATGCCTATCGGCTCAGTTAGCTAAGGGTATGCTGACGGTGAAAATCACGCCATCTTCCGACGTGGAATTTTCGGCTACTAAATCTCCGCCATGGCGCTCACAAATGACTCTGGCAATATATAAGCCCAGGCCGAGATGCTCGTCGCTGCTCTGGCCGCTGCCCTGATTGTTGTGCTGCTCGCTGGACTGTGTAACTTGCGTACTCTCCCTGCGACTATGGAATAGCTGGAAGAGGTTTTTAAACTCGGCTTCGGGTATTGCCGGGCCATGGTTTAAAAAGCTTAAAAAACAGTGGTTTTTACTGGTAGTCAGCGTGATTTCCACAGGCCTATCGGGCGGGCTAAAATCGATGGCATTATCGACTAGCTTATCGAGTAGCTGCTCGATATGAATATCGGAGCCCAGTACCCAGGTTTGCTGACTCGGTGTTTGCAGCTTAATCTCATGACTATGTTGGTGTTTCTGATTCTCGACATAGCAGCTCAGCAGGTGAGTGAGGTCGAGCTTTACCAGCGTGTCCGCGCTGAGCGCCTCTTCGAGGCTGGCGGCTTCCGAGAGGCTGTTAATAATGGCCGCAATGCGCTGTAAACCCCTGTGTGCGCTATCCAGGTAGCTGGATTCTGAAACCTGGTCTTCAAGGTGTTCAAGCGAAGTGGTAACGGTGTTAAGCGGGTTATTGATTTCGTGGCGCAGGGTTCGAGGTATTGCCACCAGAAATTGTTGATAGCGGTCGAGACGGGCCAATAATTGCTCAATATGCCGGGTTAGGTCGCCGATTTCATCTGCGGCATACAAGCCGCGAAACTCGGTCTTTTGTTGCATCCTACCCTGTTCATCACTGGCCTTTTGAGTGTCGATACCGAGGCGTTTTATACGCCAGGTCAGGCGGCTCGAAAATACTAACACCACCAGAGTAATAGCCACCAAGCCAAGGAGTGAATAGAGGGCGATACGTTGGATAGACTGGCTTTGTAGATTAAGAATGGCATCGGTGGTTTGCTCCAGCAAGACAAGACCAATCACCGATTGCCTGTCGAGGTCGAGGATCGGTTGTACCGCCGCGACGATAAGATGATTACCGTCTAGTGATGGCCGCCTGCTGACCTCGCCCCTGCCGGACAGAGCATTTCGTAAAAACAGCTCGTCTCGGGAGTGGGTTTGGGCGGGATTAAAATCGTTTATAGGCGCGCTGCTGGTTCCACTTAACCAGTCCAGTAGCAGGGTGCTCAGGGCTTTGTCAGAAGAGTTTGACGCATTTTCATCCGATGGCAACTGATCAGCGTTTGCTAATAATTTCCCAGCAGTGGCGCGGACCCGTAATTGCTTATCAAGGATCCATATTTCCGAATCTGTTTGTGCGAGGCCGGATAAAATACGTTCAGTTTCTGGGGAGCGGACAATCAAGCGGTTGTACTGGCCCTGGGCGATGCTGGGGAAGCTTCTGACCAGTGTATCGACAACACGCTCACCTTGATCAACGACGTCAGCCACAGCGATTCCCAGATGGTGGCTCGAGTCAAGAAAGTCGGCGGGCAAGGCAAATTCCACCACATAACCGGTGTTGGTAATTCTGGCCTGACCCTGGATGCGGTATTGAGGTGTGCCAGGGGTGGCCAGTTGCCAGGCTTCGTCCATTTTGTAGGCTGAAACGCGACCATTGCCTTCAAACGTCAAAAGGTAGCGCTGTTCTATAGAATTACTGTCGTTCAGGTAGAGCCGAATGTGATCGCTATGGTCAAGACGCAAATATCCTGGGTGACGATAAACCGGTGTCTTGTCGGTAACTTCTATCAGGCCGTAAATTGTAGCGTCGGCCTGTCCGAGCAGGAGTGAGAATTGCGTAAGCTCCTGTGAACCAAAGCTGAGTCTATTCTGGCCGAGGCTTTGCCAGTCTTCGCTGTACGCGTCTAACAGAATACGTCCGCTTAAGGGGTAAAGCGGAATGTCGGCATAGTTGTTTATGTTGTCACTTTGCTCATCAAACAGGTCCTTACGCCCGTGTAAGAGTGTGGCGATACCGCGGGCGCTGAGCAGTTGAGCCTGGGCCTGCCCGTCGATAAGGAACTGCTGCATAGCGTTTAGTGTTTGGAGGCCCAGCCAGGGAATAATCAATAGGGTTGTACCCGCCAGTAACAGCTTTGGCGTCAACTTAAGACCAATGATTTTCCGACCGATCTTCATTTAGCCAGGCGCTCGCATTCAGTTATCGTCGGCTCATTTGTTTGAGTCGACCCATCGATAGCCAAAGCCATATTCGTTGCGGATGCAATTGAAGCCCTGGTCGATAATCGTGAACTTGCGGCGGATATTACGCATGTGGGTATTGATCGTATTATTGGTTACGTATTGCTGAATCGTCGCCTGCATCAAGGCCTCGTAGGCGAGGGCGTGTCCGGGTGTGCGGACCAGACGTGCCAGCAGGCGAAATTCCGTTATCGTCAGATCCAGTGCCTGCTCTTGCCAGCTAATCAACATGGCGTCTTCCTGAATACTCAGGTCACCGAGTTGCTGTGATGGTTTTGTATCGAATTGCCCAGGATTGAGTCTGACTTCTTTTAGGCGTAGCAGGGAGGCGACTCGTTCGGCCAGGTAAGCAAGGCTAATGGGTTTGGGTTGATAATCCCATGCACCCAACCTGAGTCCGGAAATTTGGTCAATTTCGTCGATTCGCTCGGTTAAAAACAACACCGGCAATTGTGGGTGGGCCGCGAGTAAATCTCGGCACAGTTGAAACCCGGCATCGACTTCGTGACCGAGCATAATGTCGAGGATAACCAGATCCGGTGTCTGTGTCGCCATGCCTTGCTGTGCCGATAAACGATCTGCGTAGGCATTAACCGCAAAGCCTTTGTTCTCCATGGCGGTGCAGTAGTTGTGCCGTTGATCAGCATCATCTTCGACGATAGCAATGGTGTAGGTCATATGTTTAGACTATTGGTGAAAAGGTTTAGACCGTGGGGTAAGAGATATCGACTGTTGGTGAAGGCAGTCATGATCGTTTGCGGCTATTTGGCCGCCCTGATTTTAAAGCTTTTGTATCCCCGTGGCTAAACTCAGAGAAATTGCTCTCAGCCAGGTTTTGTGCCTATCGCCATCACTGCTGGCCAGGGGAGTTCTTCACCAGCATCAATCACTTTAGCGGCTTGTTCCAGGATATGTTGGTGAATATTGTCTCGTGCGGCACTACTTTGTAATTCAAGTAACTTAGCTGTTCTCACCGAGCTTTTGTAAATCATATCGAGTACGTCATTGGGCTCTCTTGGCTTCCAGCTAAGGTTTATCTCACTCACCGTGGTGTCCATGAAGCCATTGTCCTCCAGAATATTTTCACATTCGTCGGGATCGCTAAACCTGAAAAAAGCTGGGGCTTCAGGAAGCGCAACATCATTTGAGCCGTGGGCGGCAATGGCGCTGAGGACGATGTTGAAGAAGGCGTGACGCTCTGGTGGCGCCCAAACGGTGAAGCCGTATTTGCCACCGGGTCTGAGTACGCGGAAGGCTCCCGCGACGGATTTTTCAGGGGCACTTAGGTGTAGTAAGCCAAAGGGACAGGCGATGGCATCGAAAAAATCATTGGGGAAAACCAGTGACTCGGCATCGCCCTCATAAAATAGTGCGTCGGGGTAATTCCTTTGTGCCTGGGCGACCATGGAACCCGAGAAGTCGATACCCGTGGCGATGGCTCCCCGTTGGTGTGCGCCGCCAGCCAGGTAACCGGGGCCGGTAGCGATATCGAGCACCTGCATGCCCGCTTCAACAGCAATGGCATCAAGCAGTGGTTCGACGGCCTGTGGTGTGATTTTTCCTGCGTAGAGGTCGTAGGCCGAGGCCTTTTCGTTCCAGCCAGCTAGCTCCATTTCCTTAAAGGTTTGTGTCATCTGAATCTAACCTATTTTGCTTCGCGTTTGTTAAGCGACTGTTGATCAAGAATCATACTAAAGCCCTGGGTGTTAGCCGGGATCACCACGACGCCTCCTTCGTTTTCGGCAAAGGTCTTCAATGCTTCGTTGAGCTCATGCTGCAAGTACTCTGGGGTCAATGAGGAGTTTATGATGGCGTTAGCTTCGGCAATACCCCTTGCCCGGGCGATTTCGATTTCCGCGTCTTTGCCAGCAATTTCTACTTCGACCTTTTTGGCTTCCAGCTGTTTCTGCGCCTGGACGGCTTTCTGGATGGCGGCTTCGATGGTCGGGTCTGTATTGAGCGCCCGTATGGCGACCCGCGTTATGGTAAAGATTGCATCATCCTTTGCATCGAGTTTAGCCTGCAGGTTTTCTGTGATTCCATCGCGGAGGGCATCCCGGTTGCGGTGTAGTGACAGCGAATCGATTTTGGTGACCTCCTGATAAATCACATCGCGGCCTTCACGAAAGACGATGCCGTAGGCGGGCAACAAGGCTTCGGGGCCATCAGCGTAAGCGGACGCATATTTGATCATCATTTCGGCAATTTTATCGGGGGCTACTTTGTAATAAATACTGATATCGAGGTCTTTTAATCTAAGGTTATCTCTAGCTTTTGGTGTTAAATCATTAAAATCTATCACTATTTCCTTAGTGGAAAACTCATAGGCTGTGGTGAGGAGTGGTAGTTTCCAGTTTAGCCCAGGGCTAATTTCAAGCAGCTCTACGGTGCCCATGGTTTTTTCCACAGCGACGTTACCGCTGTCGACGATATAAAAACTGCTGGCGCCTATGGCGATGGCCAGCACAAGTAATACGATGGGGATTATCTTCATCACGTTTTCCTGTGGAACTTTAATTTGAAGAGCGTTACTTTCTGATACTTTCGTTGCTGAAACTTCGATGCCAGTTTTTGAATAAGATAGCTGTTTCGACTAACACGGTAGCTTCGGACACTACTATTGTTTTGAATGATGGTGGCCTAACCCGGGGTGCTCAGGCCACCGTTAACGCTCAGGGTTTGTCCGGTAATGGCGTCCGATGCTGGTCCGGCGAAAAAAGCCACCGTAGCGGCAATATCCTCAGTTGTCACATCGAAGAGCATCCGTTTGCGTAAATTTTCCAGCATGCCCTGGCGTTTACCTTCGGCATCTTCCTTCGATTCCAGTGCATCAGAACTATTTTGCCAACGAGGTTCGGCGTCTGATATGTAACTCATGGATACCACATTAATACGAATCTGATGGCGGCCTAATTCTCTGGCCAGGGCTCGACTCATTTGCATCATGCCTGCGGTTGAGCCGCCAATCATGGACTCACCGACGGTGGCGACTCGACCCGCGTCGGTGCCGATCAGCACGATTTTGCCTCCGTCAGCTGCTTTCAGGTGCTTGATAGCAGCTTGTACAGGATAGGCGCGGCTTAGCCAGTGGCTTTTAATATAGTAGTCAATTTCGCTGTGATCCAGTTCGTCGAACAGGCGAAAGGGCAGGGAGTCGTGGCTGGCTCCCGCACCACTGGCCACCAGGATATCTAACTTACCAAAGTGAGAGGCAACCTTATCGACCATGCTGCTAACCTGGCCACCATCAGTGATATCTGCCTGTGCGAACATGGCTGAGCCACCAAGGGCTGTGATCTCCGCAACCACCGTTTTACCGGCCTGCTCATTTCTCCCATTGACAGCAATGCTGGCGCCTTGACTGGCTAATTTGAAGGCAACGGCTCGACCAATGAATCCGGTGGCGCCGGTGACCAGGGCGACCTTTCCTGTCAGGGGCAGGACTTCGCACTCAGGCATGGATGGTTTTGTTGATGACATTAGGACTTATTTTATTTAACGACTGATTTAGCACGCGGATGTATTTTCCAGCGAGTGATCATGCCGGCGGTGATGTGGTCTGAGACATGGCAATGGTATAACCAGGTACCTGGATTATCAGCCTCCATGGTCACCGATGTCATGGTAGCCGGCATCAGGTTGATCACATCCGTACGCCGTCCTCCATTTAGTACCGTTTCACCGTGCCAGTGGGCGGTATGCAAATCAACTTCAGAACCCATGCCGATAAGGTGCCATCTGATGTTCTCGTCCTCATTGGCCTCAATGCCTTGTAAGTTGCCGAAAATATAGCCGTTCATAGCGTGCATCAGGCCGCCTTCTTCACCGTCCTCTTCGTCAAAGACCATAAACATCGTAGTAAAACTTTGCTCGACATCCTTCGGAGATGGGTCGTGTCTGGATTTCGCCATGCCTTTAGCGGTAACCACAATGGTACCGATCAGGCCCGCATAAACCTCTTCGACTGGCTTCACGTGGGAGTGATAGACCCAGACAATGGACGAATGGTCAGCTGGCCCAGGGCCAGCCTTTTCATCGAGCCGCCATGTGTAAGTGTAGCTTTTGCCGGGCAGGACAATGCCACCGGCACCGCGCAGATCAGCGCCATCGTTGTCCTCGTCATAGCGCACGCCGTGGGGATGCATAGATAGGGGTCGATCGGCCATATTTTTAAAATGGACTTTCAGCGTGTCGCCAACCTCGCCGATCAGTTGGGGTCCAAGAATACCCATCCATTCCGGTTGTTCAACCCTGGTGGCATAGGTGTTATCGGTATAGGCGAAATATCGGTATTTGTTGTAGCTGCTGGTTTCTCCCCATGGGCCAAGACCGTGCTCTGGGCGTATCAGGTTTTTACCACTCGGCGCGTAATCCCAGACCACTTTTTCTGCGCTGACCCAGTACTCTCTGATTTCGCCTGCCCCGATTTCGTCACTTTTTATCTCGCCTCCCTTTATTTCACCACCATAGACAGGGCTTGCTAACACTAAAAATAACGTTATAAGTCGCACAAAGACCATAGTAGGGCAGCTCCAAATAGTTAGGCGGCGTGATCGGCGGGCATTATTGCATTGACCTGGATCAAACGCGAATGATAATTAGTTGCATTTAGGATTCTGGATCAATATGATCGTGCTCCCATTAAATTGACCATTCATACAACACGTTTACTTTGCAGGCTTGAAAGCCTTCGAACAACGGGAGTAATTATCTATGAAAAGATCCTTAATCACCATGAGCATCGCAGGGCTGCTGGCGTTGTATGCTGGCTTTGCCCAGGCTGCCGAAGATGAAGTCACCATGGCCGAAGTCATGGCCCTGCTCAAAGCCCAGCAGGCCGAAATCGAACAGTTAAAAAAGCAACTGGTCAACACCAACCAAAAAGTTGAAGCCACCGCCGGTGCCGTTGAATCTGTTGCATCCACAGCAGAGAGCTATGCAAAAGTTGCTGATTGGGCAGATAAGACCCACCTTGGCGGTTACGGCGAATTGCATTACAACGATAAAGAAAACGGTAAAACCGATGAGGTGGATAATCACCGCTTTGTGCTCTTCGTGGAGCATGAGTTTAGCGATGATGTACGTTTTGTTTCCGAAGTGGAGCTGGAACACTCGATTGCAGGTGATGGTCAGAATGGTGAGGTAGAAGTTGAGCAAGCCTATATTGAATGGGACTTTGCAAAAAATCACAGCGCCACCTTTGGGCAATTTCTGCTGCCGGTAGGTATTATTAACGAAACTCATGAGCCCGATAGCTTTTATGGTGTCGAGCGTAACCCGGTCGAGAAAAATATTATTCCCGCCACCTGGTGGGAGGCGGGCGTAAAGCTCCATGGCGAATTGGCCGCGGCGCTAAGTTACGATCTGGCTATACATAGCGGCCTGGAGACCGATATCAGCGGTAGCAAAGCCTTTGACATTAGAGGCGGTCGAGAAAAGGTCAGTCAGGCGAGCGCCGAGGATTTCGCCTACACGGGGCGTATAAAATACACTGGTGTAGCAGGACTGGAACTGGCCCTGGCGGTGCAATATCAGGAAGACATCACCCAGGGACTGGGGGCTGATGAAGCCAGTGCCCTGTTTTGGGAAAGCCACTTTGCCTATCAAGCCGGTGATTTTGCTCTGCGAGGCTTGTATGCTAGCTGGGATATTGATGGTGACGAAGCGGAGTCATTTGGCCGTGACGAACAGGATGGTTGGTATATAGAGCCTTCTTATCGACTGACGCCAAAGTTAGGTGTGTTCGCTCGCTACAGTGAGTGGGATGTGACGGCAGGTAGCAACGCGGATACGGAAGTAGAGCAAATTGATCTGGGCCTCAATTATTGGCTGGTAGAAAATGTGGTTTTTAAGGTGGACTGGGCAGATCAGAGTAATGGTGATGGTGATAGCTTTAATCTTGGCCTCGGCTGGAGCTTTTAAGCCAGTGCTTCATAAGCTAGTGAGTCATAAGTTACTAATGGGTCAATGTAAGCCAGTGAGTCAAAGGCAGCGACCGATGAATAAAAATTCAGAACGGAAATAAACTATGCGTCGCGTTCGGCTAAGGCTGTTAATTTTTGCTGTTTTCTTTGCTGCTGGCTTTGCAATCCCCCCGGCGATGGCCAGGGGAGTGTATTTGACACCACAGGAATTTTTACAGCAATCATTAGGCTCAAGCGACCATGTAAGTCAGGCCCTGTGGCTTGAAGAGGTGGACAAATTGCGCGCTAGAGAAATATTTAAACGGGAGTATCCTGGTTTTCGTGTGCGTTACTGGCAGGAGGGCGAGACCACTGCCTGGATTTTTGATGAGATTGGTAAGACTCGTTCGATTACCTTTGGCGTTGTAGTCGAGGGCAAGCAAATAAAAAACATAAGGGTGCTCCAGTTTAGGGAGAGCCGCGGCAGTGAAATTAGACATCCGTTTTTCACGCAGCAATTTATCGGTTTGAGCCTGAAGGGGCAGAGCGGAGGTCTAAGTCAGTCCGTCGATGGTATTACCGGCGCAACCCTGTCGGTCAGAGCGGCCATACGAGTCGCCAGGTTTGCCCTTTATTTGAGTGGACGGACAGCGCCTAATCAGCAAGTGGCGATGGATGACTAAAGCGGTAGTGCCGGATCAGGGTCCGGTTAGAGAGGCATCTCGACTCAAGGTATGGCATCGTCGCCTGGGCTTAAGCGCGGCAGTTTTTGTCTTAATTCTGGCTATTACTGGTCTTGTCCTGAACCATACCGGCGACTGGGGCCTTGATAAGCAAACTATCAGCGCATCACCATTGTTGAACTGGTACGGGATAAACTCGACCGCTTCACTCGTCAGTTACCCACTGGGTGATAAGTTGGTTACCCGTGTGGGTGATGAGTTATTCCTTGATACCCGTGAAATAGCACATTGCGGCGGCGACCTCATCGGCGCCCTTGAATTAAGCGATAAGGGTTTTAATGTTGTCGCCTGTAACGGCGAGTTGTTTGTTCTAAGTTCACAGTACGAACTGGTCGAACGGCTGGGAATGGCTCACGGCTTACCTGCGGCCCTAGAGAAAATCGGACGCCAGCAGAACCAGCTCATTTTGTCGGCTGGGGGGGAATATTTTTTAGCTGATCTTGATAACCTTAGCTGGGCACCAGTGATCGAAGTAGCGCAAGCGATGATATGGAGCCAGTCTGTTACCACGCCTTCTGGCTTGGGCGACATTCTGGGTAAACATTTTTCTGGCGAGGGTATTACTGTGGAGCGTTTGCTGCTCGACATTCACAGTGGTCGAATTGTCGGTAATTGGGGCCCCTATTTAGTCGATCTCATGGCGATAATATTCGTCATTTTAGTAATTACGGGTTTTATCATGTGGCGGCGTGAGCCCTCTCGGCGTCGCTAAATCTGGCTATCGAATTCGCTGATTACTGCAGGCGATTTTTTCTTACGTAGTATCTGCCGTTGGAAAAACCGACGAAAAAGTCATCAATGGCAGGGTGTCTGATGGGGCCAGGTTCTGGCTCAGCGCTTAAGTTTTGTTGTGCAACGTAGGTATTATGCACACCGTTATCTACTAGTATGTGGTACCAGGGCTCATCCTTTGGCGGCCTTGATTTGGCCATTTGCTCATACCATTGGGTAGAGAGCATAAATATTGGGTCGATTTCGTAAATCACGCCGCGGTAATTAAACAGTTTATGATTAACCACCTGACCGACGTTGAACATCGCTTGTTTTGTCACTGGATTTAACCTCCCTTGTCACTGTCACGGTTGCCGAGATTGTGGAGATAGGCAATTTATCTTTATTCTTATTGGCTGTAGTTGCGAACTGACCATGCTACCCCTCGTTTTCGTTCCTGGCGACAAGCCGAACTTCGCCAGAACTATCGATAGACACTGAAACATCAATGGGCTGACAGCAGACAAAGCAATCTTCTATATATTGCTGCTCATCAGTGACTGAACAATCTATCACCACCTCAATCAGCTCATTGCAATAGGGGCAGTGGATTTTCCTGGCTTCGAGAAGATCCATTTTTTTGATTCTTGAGTGTTTGACTATTCGTTCGTTATTTAATCGTGCCAGAAATTTATATTGTCAGGCCTGAGGTAAGCCGACCATTTTCAAGCCAGTTAGCTAAGTCCGGATGCAGTCGTTCAGACATTACTTGCTCATATAACTCCAACTCTTTGTCACCAAGAATATCGCGCCATTGCCCGCTAGTCCCTTTGTTGAAAAACTGCCCAACATCTTTCCAGACATTGCTGGTTACCTGTGGTGCGAGGCGATCAGCTTTGCTTTTCATATTGTCAAATGATGCGGCAGCCACCAGTTCTGGCCATAACTGGTCGGGCACTTCGATGTTGAGGAATTTAGCAATACGCTTCATTTCGCCTTCAAGATCAGCTTTTAGATCGCTGTAGTGGAGCATCAGAATATTGGGCAGGTGTCTGAATTGCCAAAAGGTGTTCACGTAATTTAGCACATCGGCATGACCGGCATGATCCGGTGAGGTGCTACAGCTTGAACCCATCCAGGCGCAGAACCATTCGCTCAGGTCTTTAGGCGAGGGTTGCGGTGGCTTCCATTCACCGGTGGCATTTTTCTGGCAAATTTCCAGTGCCTCCGGCTTCATGTTTTCCAGATGATTCTTTAAAGACAAAAAGGCATCGCGTGGGTCCCGCCCCACGCAGATATATTTTGTCTGCTCGTAGTAAGGCAGGCCATCCAATGGGGTATGGGTTTTTATAAAGCGACGGTGCGTCTGTTCGCTTAATTGCTTATGAACCTGTTCTGCTGGCGCTAGTAATACATCCATCCAGGGCGAATATTCGGTCAGTGGTTTTTCAAAATCAGTTTTTTGAAAAATCAACAGGGCGCAAATCATCTGCGTCCAGGTGGTGCCACATTTGGCGGGAGTGCAAATAATGACATCACTTTCGCGGGCTTCAAAATTATCCCAACGACTGCTTTCCATCAGAAATTCGTTATAAACGCGGTTTCGAGTGGGTAGTGGGGATTGGTTCATCGATCTCTCCTAACGGTAGTTTTTATAGTTTAAATTTTTTTGCCCTGGGCTCCGAGTTACAGATAGTAGATAAAAGAACTACAGGTCGATTAATCCCCAACATCATCGGCATCCACCTGGCCGCTGAGCCTGCGCCGAACGTGAGACCATGACATACCGATAGCGAGAATCAGGCATAAAATAATCTGAGTAACAAAAGTTACTGCGTTGATGTTGTCGGTGGATACAATGCCCCAGTCGATGATCATCCAGAAAACTGTTGCGAATAAGGCTGTGACGAGTCCGATGCCGATGGCTCCGAGCGAGCGCAGTGTCGCGCGAATAAAAATAACCCAGGCAGTGAGTAGTAGCAAACCAGCGAACGCTTTAAACGGATTTATATCGCTTAGGGTGGTAAGCGCCCAGTGATAGTAGGACCATCCGGCAGTATTGTAGGTAGCAAAGACCAAAACTAGCGCGGCAGCCAGGCGAAAGGCAAAACCCTGGATCGAAAATTGAGTGGGAGGCACGTGAGCTCCTGTTTATGCTTGAGTGAAAGGGTGGTAGCAGGGATTATTTTAATACATCGAGAGTTGACACAGATACCACTGGAATTATATTCGAACAGGGGCGGCAATAATCCCGCCAATTGACAGTATGCTCTAATACAAGCCCGTCTAATCTAAGTGCCCCCATAATGGATGTTGTGTTCGCTACGTTACTTATTTTAATGGGTGCTTTTGTCCAAAGCGCCATTGGTTTTGGGCTGGCTATCATTGCTGCGCCACTGTTGTTTTTGTTATCTCCAGATTACGTGCCTGGGCCAATTACGGCTACGGCTTTGATTTTGTCAATGGCCAACGCTTATCGATATCGTTCTAGTATTTCCTTGCAAGGTTTAGGTGCAGCGGTTGCCGGGCGTATTCCCGGTTCTCTAGCCGGTGGTGGCTTGCTAGTGTGGGCCGATGCTCGCCTCTTGTCGCTTTGTCTGGGCATTACTGTGGTGATAGCTGTTTTGATCAGTTTGTTGCCCTTTAGAATCACTCCAACACCTCGACGGATGGCGGTGGCAGGATTTCTTTCAGGTTTTATGGGTACGAGCACGGCTATCGGTGGGCCGCCAATGGCCTTGTTATTGCAGCATGAAAAGGCCAGTTTGATTCGAGCCAATCTTTCGGCTTTTTTTATTGTGAGTTGTATTTTGTCTCTAGCGGTACAGGTCCCAGCAGGGTTTATGTCCTGGCATCACCTAAGGCTGACTTTCCCGCTGATTCCAGCGGCACTGCTGGGTTTTTACCTGGCGATGCGCTGGGTAGATCGAATATCGGGCCAATATATCCGCATAGCATCGCTGTTGTTATGTTCGCTATCCGGCGTTGCAACGATAGGGTTATATTGGCGCAATTGAATCTTCGCTGAGGATGCAATGCATGCTCAGCGAAGCACTAGATGTCTCAGGAGTAGGGCTATCAGCCCTGACTGGTTTACTGGTTTTGGTGCTGGGTTCTGTATCCGCTATCTGGACAACCCAGGCAACGAACAAAGGTTGACATGACAGGACCAGCTACGAGTTTTTCGGCGGAATCTTTAACATTACCACCGGCTGCATTGAAGGGTAGCCCGACTAGAAACACTGCGGTCCCGGCAAGGGCTATAACAAGTCCTATAGGTCGTCCGATGATCAGGTCTGCAGCCATTTCAATGCCGGTGGGCGGTGTTTTTGGTGCTTCGTAGGCGAACGATGGCTGACACATTAACAGGGCGGCGATAAGGGCGAGGGCACGGAGCGCAGGCATACGTTTGAATTTTTCTAAGATCACTGGGAATTCCTCCTGAATAAAAGGCGCTGTTTTGATTTGAGTGAGGGCTTTCGGTTTGAAATCAGATAATTGATGTCACTAACAGGAAGCCACTTGCACGCCAGTTCCTGAAGTATAGCGCTTAATCTACTGAAACCAAACGGGTTATTTGTCCCCGTTTTAAGCAATACGTGACGTGGTACATAAAATTGGCTGGTGCTCAATGTTTCAGCTAGGAAAAATCGAAATAAAAAAGCACCGCCAACGATTTTCCTGCTTGACGGTGCTTTTATCTACGTGTGTATGCCTATAAAGACGTACGTGTATTTGTGGACTAGCTAGTCAAAGAAAACCCTTCGTAGCCATTAGCCACCACTTCACGACACTTTTCGTCGTACTTATCGACACCGCCTAAATAAGGCATAAACATGCGTTTTTTGCCTTCGATGTTAGAACCCAGATACCAGGAGTTACAGGTCGGTGCGACGTACATGGTGCCTTGGGCCGCATCGTTAACGTGGATTGCCCATTCGTCTGCCGCAGACTGTTCGGCTTCCATCGCCTTGATATTGTTGTCTCGTAGGTAGGAAATGGTTTGATCAATCCATTCGCAGTGGTATTCAATGGAAACAATCACATTACTCAAAATAGAGGGGCTGCCTGGGCCGGTGATCGTAAACAGGTTGGGGAAACCGCAGACTTGTAAACCGAGATAGGCAGTTGGCCCATCAGCCCATTTGTCTTTGATCGACTCGCCACCTTTACCGCGAATATCAATCGCCGTCATGCCACCGGTCATGGCATCAAAGCCCGTTGCGTAGACAAGAATATCGAATTCGTATTCGGCGTTTGCGGTACGCAGGCCCGTGGCCGTTAACTCTTCAATACCACCTTTGCGCAAGTCGACAATGCTGACGTGATCTTCGTTAAAGACATCGTAATAATTGGTGTCGATTACTGGGCGTTTACAGTGCAGCGGATAATCTTTGGGCGACAGGGCGTCAGCTTTTTGTGGATCTTTAACAATCCTTTTCAGTTCCTGGTCAAACATTTCCCGAACGATGCCATTGGCTTCTTCGTTAAAGAAGGCGTCAACGTAATTGGGAATGGCACCAATGCCAAACTCTTCTAGCTCAGCCTGGCGTTGTTCAGCTGTGAGTCCGAGGATTTTACGGCTGGCCTTGCGTTTTTTCGGCGCGCCTTCTACTTTAGGTTTTTTAGGACCGCTGTAACCGGCAATCCCTGAAGCACAATTACGTTGTTTTTCGCGAATCTCTGGATAATCTTTTTTTGCCTGAGCAAGAAACTCGGGCTTCATGGGTGCATTTTTAGCCGGGAAGGTGTAAACAGGACTGCGCTGGAAGGCGATCAGCTCTTTGGCTTTTGAGGCGATGACAGGAATCGTTTGAACGCCGGAAGAACCACAACCGATCACGGCGACACGCTTACCAGTAAAATCGACTTCTTCTTTAGGCCATGTGGCCGTGTGGTAAACCTCGCCCTTAAATGCGTCGGCATTTTTGATATCCGGGTAATTGGGGATAGTTAAGCAACCGGTGGCCATAACACAGTAATTCGTGTCGTACTTGTCGCCCTGATCGGTTTCTACTGCCCAGCGACCGTTGTCTTCGTGGTAACTGGCGGCAGTGACGCGAGTGCTAAATTTAATGTCTTTACGCAGATCAAAGCGGTCGGCAACGTGGTTGAGATACTTTTCTAGCTCTGGCTGGCCAACCATTGCTTCGGTCCAGTCCCATTCCTGCTCCAGCTCTTTTGAGAAAGAATAGGAATATTCAATGCTTGGAACGTCACAACGGCATCCGGGATAACGGTTCCAGTACCATGCGCCACCGACACCGGTGCCAGCTTCAACGGCGATAACATTAAGGCCTTTATTGCGTAAACGGTACAGCATATACATACCGGCCATGCCGGTGCCGACGACGACCGCGTCGAGTGTTTTAGTGTCTGAATCAATCATTGGTTTCTAGCGTCCTTCTTTGTTTTTTACGGGTTAAGTAAAGTGGGTGAATAAAGCCTTTAATAAAATCAGGTATTGTTTGTTCGGTGTTATTTAATTGCGCACGAGTTTCGTCCGTCGAGGAAATTTCTCGCACAATTACTCCAGAGTTTTAAGCCTGGTTTTCCAGGCTACAGCGGTAACAAGGCATGCACAGCTAAAAGGCATGCTCAGCTAATAGAGGAATCGACTGTGTTGCGGGCGACTATAAGTTAATCAGCGACGGAGTATAGGGCCATATCCTTTAATGTCTAGCAGGTATATTTGACAGGGGTCTGCTATATCTTGTTGAGATATAGTCCGTGATAACGGGACATAACGCGCTTGATATAGTCCCGAGTTTCTGTGAATGGAGGCACACCGCCGTATTTTTCGACGTTGCCTTCGCCAGCATTATAGGCAGCCAGTGCAAGCTCAATTTGATCATACCGATCAAGTAAATATTTTAAATGTTCGGTACCCGCACGGACATTTTGGGCGGGGTCAAAAGGGTCTGTTACGTTGTAGCGTTTGGCGGTGGCCGGCATCAATTGCATCAAACCCTGCGCGCCGGGTTTTGACAGTGCTTTAGGGTTAAACCCGGATTCCGTGTGGATAACGGCTTTGACCAGGCCTCGCTCGACTTTGTGCCTGTCCGCTTCTCGTTTAATCAGGGAGTCGAAGGTGTCCCGTAATTTGCTGTAACTGGGTAGCACGGCCGACTCGTCGTCACCCCAATTGTTGTAGTTGTGCACGTTGGTATCGGGAAACCAGGTGATAAGTTCGAGGGTGTTGAATTCAGACAGGTCGTCGCCCGCGGGTTTTTTTTGGGCGTTTACAACATTGGTAAAAAGTACATTTCCGTTGCCGTCGCTAAATTTATAGACACTGCCCGCCAGTGCTGCTGGCGGGGCAACTATGATCAGTGCTGCAATAGTGAGTAGCGAAAATTGGCGAAAATAATTGGACATCGTAAGGAGGCATCTATTGATCGTGGATATCGGCTTGTCGTGTTTTCTTACACCTATAATAATAAAAATACCTTATCAAACATAGTGTTGGTCTAGATTCGTCCTCCTATATGTGAACTGGCGGCAGAAAATTGTGGGTTTAGTGAACCTAATTTAGCCTAAGAGTAAGTTATTTGATCCGGCCAGGCGCTGTCATTTTAACTATTCTCCACAGAACCTACGGCTTGCCTAATTACTTTGCGAGTATCTGCGGGATCGATCACCGCATCGATTTCCAGGTAAGTGGCAGCTGTCGTTGCTTTGCCGCGTTCATACATAGCATTCAGTAATTTGTTAAACAGTTTGTCTTTTTCTTCTGGGGTGGTCGCAGCTTCAAGTTCTTTTTTAAAACCAAGATGTACAGCACCCTCTAGCCCCATCGCACCAAATTCGCCGCTCGGCCATGAGGCACTATAAACCGGCCGGCCAAAGCTGCCGCCGGTCATGGCGATGGCCCCAAGCCCATAACCCTTGCGTAAAAAGATTGCCACCATCGGTGACTTTAAACGAGCGCCCGCGATCATTAAATCGGACATTTTTCGAACCGATCCTTCGACTTCGCTTTCTGGCCCCACCATAAAGCCTGGCGTATCGACCAGGCACAGAACCGGCAAGCCAAAATTGTTGCAGAGGTCAAGAAAACGCGCGCCGGTTAGCGAACCTTCGGCGTCGATTGCACCACCCAAATGCTGGCAGTCGTTGCAGATCAAACCGAAGGGCTTGCCTTCTATGCGTAAAAATCCCGTAATTATGCCGGGGCCATAATCCGGTCGAACTTCCAGAAAGGAGTCGATGTCTGCCAGGGTGGTGATAATCCGCCTGACTTTATAGGTGTAGCGACGGTCAGCTGGCATTAGTTCCCACAGTTTATTTTGGTCCGGACAAGTCCAGTGCTCAGTTGTACCCTGAAAGTAGGACAGCGCCTGCTGAGCGATGCGCGTGGCATCGGCTTCATCTTCGGCAACTATATCGACCACGCCATTTTTGGTTTGCGTGTCAATGGGGCCTATGTCCGTGGGTTTATAGGCGCCCATGCCGCCGCCTTCAATCATCGCGGGTCCAGCCATACCAATCCACGAGGTTTTCGTGGCGATGGTGATATCGCCGCAGCCGAACAAAGCCGCATTGCCGGCGAAACAATAACCGTTATTTACGGCGATGGTCGGTACCTGACCAGCAAGACTAGCCCAGGACGCAAAAGAGTTTAGATCCATACTCAATTCGTAGTCGGTATCGCCCGGTCGACCACCACCGCCTTCGGTGTACATCACCACGGGCAGTTTTAATTCTTCGGCCAGTTCGAGCGCTCGATCAAGTTTTTTATGATGGAAGACCCCCTGAGTACCTGCCAGGACGGTGTAGTCATTGACGATAACTATGGCGCGGCTCGCCTGGGCACCAAACAAATCTGCATTGATGGTCGCTTGACCGGTGATAATGCCGTCGGCAGCGGTGTTGATTTTTAGATCATCAAACTCTCTGCGCTTGCGTTGAGCGGCAACGGCGAGTTGACCGTATTCAAGGAACGAATCGGTATCGCAAAGGTCCTCAAGATTTTCCCGGGCGCTGCGATAGCCTCTGGCATGGTGTTTGGCGATGGGTGCGGGACGACCTTCATCCAGCGTACATTTCAAGCGATCTTTAAAGTCTGCCAAAACCTGATTTTTATCAACGTTAATACTCGGTTGCGGCTGGGTTTTTATTTTCGTCACGGTAGGAGCTGCCTTTTTTACTTCGAGGTTGAGTGTAGTTGCTTGCCTATCAAGCGCTAAACCTTAAGGAACCTCTGATCAATTCATGAACTCGTATCTTGCGCCCAAAATACCCAGCTTCTTCGTTGCAAACCTTCGCAATAGCTAGCTATTACGTGCGATTTACGCCTTAAATCTGGATATTTTAGATCACAATCTACTTCGTCCAGAATTAATCAGAGGTTCCTTAAGTGTAACGTCTTAGCTGATCTTAAGGTAAGTGCTAGAAGAGAACGGAATATTAAGTCTTTATCGAAGTACCCTTAATTCCAGGTGATACTATCCGATCCATCAGTATAAAACGCTCTTTTAAGGATTAAATGATGACAGATGCCGCGAGTCTTTCCGGGATTACCGTGCTTGATCTTGGTCAAATCTATAATGGCCCCTATGCCACCTTTCTTATGGCCATGGCTGGGGCTCGAGTGATCAAGGTTGAATCACTAAAAGGGGAGGCCCTGCGCGGAACAAGCGAAACCAGTTCAGCAGCCTATCCCTTTATGGTGTTGAATCAGAATAAGGAATCCATATCCCTGAATTTAAAGTCCGATAAGGGACTCGAAATGTTCAAGCAACTGGTCGAAAAAGCCGATGTTGTACTGGAGAATTTCGCGCCGGATACCATGGCAAACCTGGGTTTGTCGGCGGAAACATTATTGGAGATAAACCCGAAACTCATTTATGCAGCGGGGTCGGGCTATGGCCGTAGCGGTGTTCATCGTGACTATCTGGCCATGGATTTAACCGTGCAGGCCATGTCCGGCATCATGAGTGTGACCGGCTTTGAAGATTCCCCGCCTTTGCGGGCAGGGGTGGCATTATGTGATTTTTTTGGCGGCGTTCACCTCTATGGGGCAATAGTAAGCAAGTTGTTTGAGCGGCAAAGCAGCGGTAAGGGCGCGGTGATCGATATGGCCATGCAGGATACGGTCTTACCGACTATGGCCTCGGTGTTTGGAGCCTATTATTTTCATGACAGACAAGTACAGCAGCGCACCGATAATCGCCATGCCGCTCTGACTCTGGCGCCTTACAACGTGTACGAAACAAACGATGGCCACGTCTCGATTATCTGTGTTCGGGATGGTCACTGGCGGAGTCTGCTTAGGGCCATAGGTCGCCACGATCTCCTGGAGCATGAAGCATTTAAAACTCGGGATGGACGAGCCAGGTGTATGCAGGAAGTAGACGACATTGTTTCAGACTGGACACGTCTGCATAGCAAATCAGAAGTGCTCGAAAAATTACAGGCAGGCGGTGTGCCCAGCGCTATGGTTCGTGACGTGGAGGAGGTTCTGGCCGATCAGCACATGCACGACCGAGGTATGCTGCGTGATATTCATCACCCGATCATGGGTGATGTGACGCTGATGAATTCACCTCTCAATATTGCTACGGGAGAAACCATTGAAGCACGTTTACCCCCGGCACTGGGTGAGCAAAACGATCTGGTTTATGGCGAGCTGCTAGGCCTGTCTCAGGACGATATTATGGAGCTGGTGAAGACTGGGGTTATCGGGCCTTAGACCGAAGGTGAAGACTTTCCACAAAGTCTTGACAACTGGTTAATATATAGCGAGCTGGTATTTAGGTGGGATTAAAATATATTGATTTAACAGGCTATTTGGCGCACTCGGGAGGATTCGAACCTCCGACCGCCCGGTTCGTAGCCGGGTACTCTATCCAGCTGAGCTACGAGTGCGTGAGGGCGCGTACTATATTTAGTTGGCCCCGGTGAGTCAAGATAAAGCGCGTTGCTGAGGGTGGATGGTTAACTGACTTGTCGACCGACCGCTTCCCAGTAGGGTGCTCTCAGCTCTCGGCGCAGTATCTTGCCAGATGGGTTTCTCGGTAGTTCGTCAATAAAATCGATGGATTTAGGTACTTTGAAGCCCGCAATACGGGTGCGGGCGTAGTCGATAATGTCGGCTTCACTAAGGCTAGAACCGGGCTTGAGTACAACGGCCGCTTTGATGGCCTCGCCCCATTTGTCATCGGGAATACCGATCACCGCGACATCGGCAATATCGGCATGACTGTGCAGGGCGTTTTCCACTTCGGCGGGGAAGACATTTTCACCGCCGGTGATGATCATATCCTTGACCCGGTCTTTTATATACAGAAAACCTTCTTCGTCGAGGCTGGCCGCATCGCCGGTGTG
>CALLDA010000217.1 GCA_937998635.1 uncultured Pseudomonadales bacterium | reverse complement strand
TACCCTGGGAACGTTCATGTTGCTGATTCAGTTTTTGCGCGGCTTAAAGGGTCATTTTGGTGCCGACGATCAATTCGGCTTTGAAGCGACGTCCTGGTATTGGCACTTTGTTGATGTCGTATGGTTAGGCTTGTTTATATTCGTATATGTTCTCGCCTAGTGTCTATGTCTAGTGTCTATGCCCATTGTTAGGGGCAAGTGTTAAGGGCCGTATTTTTGAGGTGTGCGTTCGGAGTGTGTTCTCGGAACCAGATTTGGGGAATAAGGCCCTGATCTAGATTACTTGATACCAACAATGGCCAGGGACTCCCTGGCCTTTTTTGTCGGAGTAGACTTTGGTTTTGGCCTGACTAGTTACTTTGCTCGGGTATAGGCTTAGCAGGTGTTTCGCGCTGTATCGTTTGAGGATGTAATTGTCTATCCCAGGGTGCTTTACTAGATAATTGGCCCGTATAGAACCCATAAATCACCGCTGTGATTAAGGCTGCTGCTAGAGAGATGCGAATGCCTAAGGCGTATAGTGTCCGCTTTCTGGGATTGCCGACATCCTTCATTAAAAAAACCAGCGCGCTACTGAGACTGATGAGAATACCGATGAACAGTAATACAATGATGACTTTCAGCCACATCGTTTTATACCCCGTAATAAAAGAGTGTTGATTTAACCATAGATGAATAGCCCGCAGGACTCTCAGCAGGCAGTTTTATTCCATTGGCAATGGAATAAAAAACTGCTGGTTTTTGCACTGATTTTTTTACCGGTCACGGTTTCATTGGGCGTGTGGCAGTTGCAAAGAGCAGAGCAAAAGCGAGATATATTGGCCGCCCAGAAGGAGCGCATAGAGGCTGAGCCAGTGGCTTTTGAGACGCTTATCGGCGAGACCGAAAATCAATTTAGAAATGTTACGGCTATTGGCGACTTTGATGATGACAAAGTGTTGTTACTAGACAACAGAGTTCGCCATGGACGCGCGGGTTATGAAATATTAAACCTTTTAAAACCAAATGTTACTGGCTTGGGACATTGGTTATTGGTGAACCGAGGCTGGCTGCCTGGAGGCTATGATCGCAGTGTGCTGCCCGAGGTGCCGGCACCGTCACCGGGGCTGGTTAGCGGTTATTTGTATCGTAGTCCGGGTAAGAGCATCGTCCTGAAAGAAGAGGTGTGGACGAAGGGCGACTGGCCCCTGGTTATTCAAGCGATTGATTTTGAGAAGTTATCAAAGCACTTGGGTCACGAAATTTTTCCCTATGTATTGCGTGTTGTGGATGATGCTTATATCGATAATGAGACAATGTTCAGCTCCGGGGCGATTAAACAGGGTTTGGTACTCGAGACCGGGTGGGCTGTGGTGAACGTCATGCCGGAAAAGCATATCGGCTACGCCGTGCAGTGGTTTTTAATGGCTCTGGCCTTGCTGGTGTTGATGTTGTTTGCCAACTCCAACCTGGCGGAATTGCTCGGTCGAAACCGGCAGGATAGCCAGTGATTAACTACCTGAGCGCTAAAATTAATCCAGCAAAATAGAACAGGAAAAAACATGGCTGAAACCAGCAGTAATCGCGGCAAACTGCAGCTGTGGCTCATTATCATAATGGTTGCTGGTGTGTTTATCGGTGGCTTTGTGATGATGCCGAGCAACGAAGAAGAGAAGGCTCGTTTATTAGCGATGCTAGGTACCAGTAATAAAGGGACCTTGTTGATCCCAACGGCTCCAATGGCTGATTTATCCTCCACACAGGATGGCGAGCCCTGGCGGTGGGGTGAAATTGAGCCCAGATGGCGCCTGGTATTACCCGTCGTTCACGGCTGCGACCAGGCGTGTAAAGATATGCTTTATGCTTCTCGCCAGGTCCACATCCGGCTTGATAAAAAAGCTCACCGTGTGAACCGCGTGTTACTCAACCTGGGTGAACCTTTGAGTGAAGCTAGCCTGGCTTTTTTACAGGAAGAGCATGTTTACCTCAAGGTAGTTGATGCTGATTACGGTCAATTTGCCGCCCTGTTGGCAGCCACCAATGCCGATTGGCGTGCTGACAGCGCGCGTTTGTTTGTGGTCGATCAGAATGGCGAGATGATGATGTACTACACGCCAGATCATGACGGCAGCGATATGTTGGCCGATCTTCGGCATCTTCTTAGATATTCCCCTGAACCTTAAAGTGCAAACGTTGTGAGCAAGGGGAGTTGTTATGCGGGACTCTAGAAAGGACATACTTGAAAAACGCTTTGTAAGGGCTTATCGGCTAGCCTTGCTGGCCACCGTAGTTGCCGCCACTGTGGTGGTATTGGGTGCCTTTACTCGGCTGGTTGACGCGGGTCTCGGGTGTCCCGATTGGCCGGGTTGCTATGGGCACCTGATGTGGCCCGATGAAGCCCACGAAATTGCCCGAGCTGAAGAGCGTTTTCCCGACGCTGTTGTTGAGCTGGATAAAACCTGGCCAGAGATGGTGCACCGCTATTTTGCCAGCAGCCTGGGTTTGATCATTATTTGCCTGGCGGTACTGGCCTGGCGCAACCGAGACACTAAAAAGTTTCCGTTTCGTCTGCCATTGCTGCTCTTGTTCCTGGTGGTTTGGCAGGGACTGTTCGGTATGTGGACCGTGACTTTGAAGTTATGGCCACAGGTTGTGACCTTGCACCTGCTGGGTGGCGTGAGCATATTTTCTCTGATCTGGTTGTTAGCTTTGCGGCTTCGTGACCAGCCCTGGGTACTCACTGCAAGCACCTGGCACAAGCTCAACACATTCAAGCCCTGGTTGATCGGTGGGGTTGTCATATTGTTTATGCAAATTGCGCTGGGTGGTTGGTTGAGCTCTAACTATGGGGCCTTTGCCTGTAGCGATTTTCCCCGCTGTCAGGAGCAATGGTTGCCGTCAATGAACCTGAGAGAAGGCTTTAATATATTGCAGAGTGTCGGCCCTAACTATCTGGGCGGCTTGATGACCAGTGACGCTCGGGTTGCGATACACTGGGTTCATCGAGTTGGTGCGCTGGTGACTTTTCTGTATTTATCGGGGTTTTGTCTAGCGCTATTTTTTGTCGGTGATCGCCGAGTAAATCGTATGGCAATTATCATCTTTGGCATGCTGCTGGTACAGGTGGGGCTTGGCATTAGCAATGTGTTGCTGGCCATTCCTTTGCTAGTAGCAGTTTTGCATAATGCCGGGGCCTCGCTTTTGATGCTGAGTCTGGTGACACTCGGCGTAAAAATCTGGGTAGCGACTAAACCAGTGGAAGAAATTTCGGATGACTAGTGTTGAATTAAATACCGAACAGCCTGGCTGGCGCGATTTTATGGAACTGTGTAAACCGGCGGTTGTGGTGGTGATGATTGTCACCTCCCTCATCGGCATGTTCCTGGCGGTACCGGGCATGGTGCCGATAGATGTGTTGATTCTGGGAAATTTGGGTATTGCTCTCAGTGCCGGCTCTGCCGCCACCGTAAATCATCTGGTCGATCGGCAGATCGACTTAAAAATGGCCAGAACGCTGAATAGACCTATAGCTCAAGGTAGAGTTGAGCCGGCCCAGGCGATTATTTTTGCCGCCGTACTAGGCGTTGCTGGTATGGCTATTCTGGTGATTTATATCAACGTCCTCACCGCCTGGCTCACTCTCGCTTCTCTGCTGGGCTACGCGGTGGTCTATACGGTTTTTTTAAAACGGGCAACGCCGCAAAATATTGTTATTGGAGGTCTTGCCGGTGCTGCGCCTCCCTTGCTGGGTTGGACTGCGGTGACCAATGATATTCACCCCCATGCGCTGTTGTTGGTGTTGATCGTCTTTATCTGGACACCACCCCATTTCTGGGCTTTGGCACTGCATCGCAAAGAAGAATATGCCAAAGCCGATGTGCCCATGTTGCCCGTGACTCACGGAGAGCGTTATACCAAGCTGCATACTCTGCTTTACACCATTGTGCTGATTCCTGTGACCATCATGCCCTGGCTGGTGGGTATGAGTGGCTGGATGTATTTGCTCGGTGCACTGGTGCTGGGTGGCGGATTTTTGTACTGGGCTATCGTGTTGATGGTCAGTAAAAAACCGGACCTCGGAATGGCGACCTTTAAATATTCCATTGTTTATCTATTGGCCTTATTTGCCATTATGTTAATTGATCATTATCTGGTTGAAGCATCTTTAACTGCGATGCAGCAGAGCGTGTTGAGCTAATGGAAAACACCCGGAATGACAAAAACACTAAACGTAATATACGATTGATTGTTATTGGCGTGTTGGTATTCAGCGCGGTGACTATCGCCGCGCTGGCAAATAAATTGTCCCAACCGCGCATACTGAATAAATATGAATTACGAGACTATGGTGCTTTGTTGCTTGATGAGCCACAGCCCCTGCTCGACTTCGCCCTGTTAGATCAGGATGGAGAAATATTTAATCGACAGCGTTTGCAAGGCCGTTGGACGGTATTTTTTTTCGGTTTCACCCATTGCGGAGATATTTGCCCCGCTACGATGTCGGTGCTGGCTAAAACCTATGCAGAATTGAAAGCTCCGGTAAAAACTGATTTCCAGGTGGTGTTTGTTACAGTCGATCCCGATAGAGATACAGGGCCGGTCTTAAAAGACTATACGACACGATTTAACGCCGACTTCGTGGGTCTTACCGGAGCAATGCCAGATTTAATTAATTTTGCCAGTCAGATGAAAGTGCCCTACCGTCCGGTACTGGAAGGCCAGGAGTCCTCAAGCGACACACAGCAAGAACCTCAGCATAGCGCTAACTTGGTTGTAGTTAATCCTAAGGGCGAGCTGCATGGTTTTTTTCGACCGCCCTTTGCCCATGGCGGTTTACGTGTTGTCTGGCGCTCGCTTAGGGCGGGCCATGCAGATTAAGAGGGTTTAAGTTAAGAGCACTTAGATTCAGGACTTAGGTTCAGGGCTTAGCAAGAGATATGTGGGTGGCTAAATTGAGTCCCTGGAATCAAAATTTTCCAGTACTAGACCAACACTAACAATAAGAGGTGGTTTATGAAGTTTGGTGTACAGACATTATTTGGCGGACCCGTGGCCTCACAGCCGGAGTTTGTTGTTACAAGCGGTAAAGCCATAGAAGAGCGGGGCTTTAGCCATCTTTGGGCTGCGGAACATGTGGTGAATTTTCAAAACTACACTTCCTCCTACCCTTACAGTGACGATGGTGTGCCGCCATTTGGCGCAGACACGGGCATTATCGAACCGTTTACCGCGCTGACCTTTCTTGCGGCCCACACCAGCACATTAAAACTCGGCACCGGTATCTCGATCTTACCCCAACGTAATCCGGTTTATTTTGCCAAGCAGGCAGCGGATGTCGATGTCCTGTCAAACGGGCGTCTGGTAGTGGGTGTCGGTACGGGCTGGTCGGCGGAAGAGTTTGGTGCATTGAATGTGCCCTTTGAGCATCGTGGCAGCCGGACGCGGGATTACCTGCAAGTGGTGCGCAGCCTGTGGTGCGATGAGGTGTCCAGTTTCAGTGGTGATTTTTACCAGCTCCCGGAATGTGTGCAATCGCCCAAGCCGGTACAACGACCGCATCCACCACTGTTTTTTGGTGGCGAGAGTAACCCAGCTTTGCGACGAGTAGCGGAGTTTGGACAAGGCTGGATGGGTTATCGACTGACGCCGGACAACCTATCCGAACGCTTGCAAAAGCTTGAAGCTATGTTGGGCGAATATGGTCGTAGTCTTGATGATATCGAAATCGCTATTTCGCCCTATGATGGTGTGCTCGACCTGGATACTGTCAAGCGTTTTGCCGATCTGGGGGTGGCTCAAATTATCCTGGTCGGTTTCGCTGATAGCCTGGATGACATGCTTCGATTATTGGACGCCTACGCTGATAGCGTGGTGCTCCCCGGCGCAGAAATTTAGTGGGACAAACTATTTTTGCGCACAAGTTTTCCGGACCGCGCGCCGACAATGGAGCCGAGGCCCCGCGCGTATTCTTTTCATAATAATTGCTTAAAGGAGACAGTATGACCGCTTACGTTGTCGTTGATATAAAAGTTACCGATCCAGATATCTATGCGCAGTACCGAGAGCTGGCACCTGCCATTGTCAAAGCCTTTGGTGGCGAATATATTGCCCGTGGCGGTAAGACCCAGGTATTTGAGGGTAGTTACTCACCCAATAGAACGGTCATTTTGAGCTTTGAAAGTATCGACCAGGCCCGAAAGTGGGTAGATTCTCCTGAGTATCGAGAGGCCCGAAAGTTACGCCATAAATCGACCGTATCGACCATGTATGTTGTGGAGGGTGTCGAAGGCGTATTGCCGACCTAAAGATGCAGTAGCTTGGAGACGCCGTAGCTTAAAAAAGAGGAGCACTAAAAATGATCACAGGCTTCGATCATGTGGCTATTCCCATGGCGGCGGTGGATGAGATGCTTGCCTTCTACAAGGCCATGGGCTTTAAGATCAGTGATGACTATGGTGGCCGGGTTTATTCAGTCCATTGTGGGAACAATAAAATAAACTTGCATACTCCCGAGATTTGGCAATCGGGTAAGTTCACGCTACGGGGCCACAGCGCTCAGCCGGGCTGTGGCGACTTTTGTTTCGTCTGGGATGGTTCCGAAGACTTATTGCACAATACTCTGGCGAAACTCGATGCTGTCATCGAAGAAGGTCCTGTAGAACGTCTCGGCGGAAGAAATGGCGGCCAGGATATGGGTATCAGTGTTTATACTCGCGACCCCGACGATAATTTGCTCGAATTTATTATTTATCCTGACTAAGTTTATTTACCGAAACCCGCGTTATTGCCTGGATCATTACTTGGGCCATTGCTCGGGTCGTTGGAAACCCTGGCAGCAGTGCTATTTTGCCTCTGGCAACTTTCACCAGGTGTGTCGCTTATGTTGGGAATCCAGGCCTTATGTTTGATCTTTAC
>CALLDA010000216.1 GCA_937998635.1 uncultured Pseudomonadales bacterium | reverse complement strand
CATCGAGTCACTCCGCACTTCAAAGAGCTGGGTGGTCGTCTCGGTGAATTCCTTGGTGGTGCGCCGGGTATTCAGGTCTTGCCCGCCGTAGAATAGTTTCCGAGCGCGATTAACAAAAACGGGGTTGCGGGTTCGGTTCATTACCAGACCGGCCCCGTTTTTTTGACCCCGCACATTTATACGAAAAACTGACACGACAAAGTTAATCAAGAATACAGGAACAAAAACATGGCAGGATTGTTAACGCCGGATATCACGGCAAAAATTGGTCAGGCGAACCCCACCATCCATGTGGAAGTGACGCGCCGGGATATTCAAAAATATGCAGTATCTACTGGCCAACGAGCAAAAAAATATCTCGATGGCGACGAAGCCCCACCGCTTTTCCACTTTGGCTACTCTATGGAGATTCTGCCGCCAGAAAGCCTACGCGCAGACGGCATTGCCGAGGATAAACTTATCCCACCGCTGCCTTTAAAGCGCGTCATGGCTGGCAGCTCAGACACTGTATACCACCGTCCTATTCGTCCTGGTGACAAAATTAAAATGACCCGCCGCCTAAAAGACATTTATGAAAAAGAAGGCAAAACCGGTCCACTAATTTTTGTCGTCACCGAAGTCGTGGTTGAAACCGAAGACGGTGAACCCATCCTTAACGAAACCACATCATTGATCGCGAGGTAGGCTTTATGTTGCGTTACGAAGATATTACCGTCGGCAGTGAACTGCCCAGCCGCGACCACACCGCGACCATTGTGCAGCTGTTTATGTACAATGCCGCTATCTGGAACCCCCACCGCATTCACTTCGACCATGCCTACGCCACCGAAGAGGAGGGCTACGATGCCATCGTCCTCGACGGGCCCTTACAGGGCGACTGGATTGGTCAGGTGGTCACTGACTGGATTGGTGAAGACGCTACCATGGTGTCTTTTGGCTACGCTAATCGTAGAGCTGCCTACCTGGGTGAGACCATGACGGCGGGGGGGCTGGTTGAAGAAAAAAATGATGAAACCAAAGAAGTCAAAGTGAATCTTTATCTGAAGAATGCCGAGGGCGAGGTGACTATTCCGGGGCATGCTCTAGTCCGTTTTAACTGATTGTTGGTATAAGCCCAGGGCAGTCAATAAGCGCCCTGGGCTTATTTGTAAAATAATTCCTGAACCCCAGGTGCCCTACAGCTTGCTTAGCGCAAACTCTTTCACACAACGTGCTTGCTACTTTTGTTTAATCGTCCAGGTTTTCCTGGGCGAGTCAGGGTCGAAATCGAATAAAATCTAGATCACCTATAAACCACCTTGCAAGCTTCGTAAGTGGGTCGTATATTGAATGCGGCAGTGTCCCAATATCTCAAATCACAAAAATTAGAAGAGGTGTGTCGTGGCTGAATTGTTTATTTTGATTGTTATTCTCGGTGGTGCTTATTTATTGTTCTGGCCTGTGCCCATTGATCCCAAAGGCTGGAACCCTCCCCTTGCGCCACCCTATGAAGGTCGTTTTGCTCACCGAAATCTTATGTCCAGTGCCGAAAAGCTTTGGCTGGGCAAAATCGTTGGGCCAGAAGCGACCGCTATAAAGGACGGTTACATCTACACCGGGCTAGGTAATGGTGATGTCGTGCGTATGCACATTGAGAGTCAGGGTGACCCGGAAGTGCTGGGCAATACCGGCGGTCATCCACTGGGTTTGAAGTTTGACGCCGATGGTAACCTGATTATTTGCGATGCCAATAAAGGTCTGCTGTGTCTAACTCCAGCCGGTGAAATCAGTGTGTTGAGCGACAGTGTTAATGGTCGTAAATATAAAGTGCCGGATGATCTGGGGATCGCGGCAGATGGAAAAATCTATTTCAGTGATATTTCCTCGAAGTGGACTTTAGATGATGCCGATTTCGCCATCATGGAAGATAACGCCCTGGGTGAATTGATATGTTATGACCCAGCGACCAAAACCAGCAGTGTCGTGCTGGATGGTATGCACCTATCCAATGGTGTTGCTATGGGGCCGGACGATGAGTATTTACTGGTCAACCAAACCCTCGGGTTTTGCGTTACGCGTTTATGGTTGAAAGGCCCAAAAGTTGGGCAAAGTGAACCTTTTGTTGAGAATCTGCCTGGTGGCCCGGACAACATTACCTTTAATGGCAAGGACACCTATTGGGTGGCGCTGGCTTTTCCACGTTTTCCCAGGCTGGAAACCCTGGCACCCAAGCCTTTTCTGAAAAAGCTAATGTTACGTTTGCCAAAATTTCTGGCACCCGTGCCGGAGTTTTTTGATGGTTTAAACGTGCCCGGCTACGGCTTGTTTGTGGGTGTCGATATGGAAGGCAATATTACCCATTTTGCCGATGCCCACGACGGCGCGTTTGGCATGGTAACCAGCGTGCTGGAATATGAAGGTCAGCTATATATCGGTGGTATTGCTGCTGAGTACATTGGCCGGATGCCAGTGCCGGATCCTGTTTAACGAAAGCGCCTGGCGCACTGTTGCTTATCTCAGGAGTAGTACCTAAGAAATATCTAAAATGTAGCTGGAACAAGCTTGCGTCGGTTCCTACCCTGAGCTTGTTTTAGGCGCACAGGTATTAAGCACGACAGAGTCATTCACCAAACAATCCGGATTTATTCCTGCTGAACCACTAGAATACCCGCCGCTAATAAATGGCAATGGACATGGGTGTAGGCCGGGATAAATGACTGACAAACAAGCAAATCAATGGATGTACGGTATTCACACCGTGCATGCCTTGTTAAAGACCGATGCCCGTCAGGTTCATGAGCTGCGCCTGTTACGGGGTCGCAAAGATCGACGTTTACAAACCATCCAGACACTTGCCGATGCTCAGGATATCCCCTGGTTGTGGGCGACTCGCAAAGAGCTGGATCAACTGGTGGGTGAGGGTAATCATCAGGGTGTTGCGGCTTTGTGTGAAGCAAGGGATGTTGCCGACGAAAGCTATCTGGATAAACTACTCGATAATTTATCTAGCTCGCCATCTACAAATGCCGAGCACCAGCCGCTGCTGTTGGTGCTTGATGAGATAACCGACCCCCATAATCTTGGCGCCTGTCTGCGTACTGCCGACGCGGTAGGCGTTCATGCGGTAATAACCACCAGAGATAGAGCAGCTGGGATTACGCCGGTGGTGAGGAAGGTTGCGTCTGGCGCTGCCGACTCAGTGCCATTTGTGGTGGTTACTAACCTGGTCAGAACCCTGGAGCGCTTGAAGGCGGCCGGTATTTGGGTGATCGGTGCCGATGGCACCACTGATGATCTACTCTACGATACTGACGTTACAGGGCCGGTGGCGCTAGTGGTCGGTGCCGAAGGCAAGGGCCTGCGCCGCTTAACGCGAGAAGCCTGTGATCGATTGGTCAAATTGCCGATGCACGGGGTGGTGAGTAGTCTTAATGTATCTGTTGCGACGGGTGTGTGTCTGTATGAAATTCGACGGCAGCGCGCCTGTGCTTCGGTTTAGCTTAATGGCTAAAATGCGCTAAAGTTGGCGCTCGAAGCTCCTGGCACTAGAAGCTCCTGGCGCTGAAATTTCATGGTCTTGTGACTGCTTTGCTTGCGATTGATAGGTGGTTTTAGGCTGTTTTAGGTAGTTGTGCTAGTTGAATTGAAAATCAGCTGTTAATACATGGCAAAAGAAACTATCAATATTCCCAATGTTTTGAGTGGCACTCGAATCTTGCTGGCACCTGTCTTGCTAGCGCTTGCTGATCAACAACTCGAAGCCTGGTTTTTATCGCTATTGGCCGTGTCACTGGCGACCGACGCGGTTGACGGTTACCTGGCTCGAAAATTAAATCAGACCAGTGACCTGGGTGCCAGGCTGGATAGCTGGGGCGATGCCTTAACCTATGGAGCCATGGTGTTGGGCCTACTCTGGCTATGGCCCGATATCTTTGCCCGAGAATCCTGGTTTCTTTATATCGGAATGGGCTGTTACCTGGTGCCTACCGCATTGGGCTTATTGAAGTTTCGTGAACTCCCCAGCTTTCACACCTGGTCAGCCAAGATCTCAGCGGTAGCCATGGTGCCGGCCTATTACATGATGGTGATGCTGGATGAATCCCTGTTATTTCGGGCCGTGGTGATATTCGATATTTGGGTGGCCCTGGAGGCGGTTTTTATTACCGTGATCCTCAAGGCTAACCGTAACAACGTGCCGACTATTTTTCATGCCATAGAAATTATGCGGCGTCAGGCTGAACGACTGCGCGAGCGCCGCGATGAGTTTCGGGAAAAAATGACTGGAAGGAAATAGTAGAGTCACTGTGGTGTATGGCTTTGACAGGGGGGCGGAGGTGACAACAGGCTTTATTTTAAACGCCAAGACCTTCATGTTCGCGGTCTGAGCGACGTCAATGTGCTTTCGATTAATTTAAGTTTGACAGAATATTATTGCGTTCAACGAGCCCCTGGTGGTTTTCGCGTTCGAGCCAAATAATATAGCGCCACTGTTCGTTATAAAATGGTGCTAGCGCATCACCTTTAGTACTGGGGAATCTGACGAGGTGCTCAGATTTTTTAACCGCTCAGTCAGAATCCCAGCCGGTCATCGGCGGCTTACATGCCTTCAATAACGACCCCTAGTTTCGCAGCGTCTGAGCGTGTCAGGGTGATACCGTCCGGGTGCTCTTGCCGAGCAGAAAGCTTGCTATCGACTGGATATACGTCAGCGTCAATACGGGTGACAATGTCACCATTGGCATCTTCGAGTAAGACGTTCCCGTCTAGATCCATTCGGCCATATAGTTGACCAGCGCTTGATCCGCTCATTTTCAGTTTCCTTCATCGTGTGTTGTTGTAATACCTTAGCCATAACCGCAAAAACTGGGGGCAATGGAAAAGCCTGTTTGGAAGTCCGGAGAGAATAGTGATCCGTCCTGATTCAGACAAGGCCAAGATGGCTGTGCTTTGATCAGGATCAACACAGGTTTTTTATGCTGAATGCTAACTTGGCATTGCACAGTGGAGTGGCAGGCTTTAATGGATAGAAAAGCGAATATGGGAGCGTCAATGCAATAATTGGTATGCCCATAATTTATATGCATAGGGGTAATATCAAGCGTGATCCCGGGGTTGCGCGTGGTCCTAGCGTGATTACTAAAATCACTGTTGACCCATCAACACTCTGCCCTGCATACTTGTGGGTTCAATTATTAAACCAGCGCATTCGACAGTGGGTGTTCCCAAGCCTGCGCATCAATCAATTTACTAACAACCTAGAGGTAGCTTCAGCATGGCTAAATCAAAACAAACCGCAGGGAAGGATGGCGTCGCCCAACTCAGTTCCTTCGATCCCGTTGCCGGAGACGATAGTAAGCCGCAATCCTATTATGATGAAATAAAGAAGAAATTTGCCGAGGAAAGGGATTTACGTTTGAACTATCGGCCGGAAGGCACGGGGCAGTTCAACTCGAACCTTGAAGGCGACCTGGAGCACTTCGGGAAAGATACCTACAATCGTGATGTTAAGCCCCGTGACGCACTGACCGATACGGTTGAAGTATTGTTT
>CALLDA010000215.1 GCA_937998635.1 uncultured Pseudomonadales bacterium | reverse complement strand
GGGTATCCGTTAACCTGCCTGGCGAGACCTGTTTTGTTACTTAGACATGAGAGAGTAATTTAACTACGCCAAACGCTTTAAAAAAGCCCATGACGGTTAGCTGTCATGGGCTTTTTCAGCTTAGCTCTGCTGATAGCGTTTTGAACTTCCGGACCCTTTGACCTGAATCAAACATCGGAGAAGTCCTGGCCATTTATCATCACACCTGGGTTTTTTAAGTGAGAAGTGATGGCCTATTGTTTGTGGTCATGTAAGGCACCTTACGTTAAAATGCCGGGCTGTTTTTTATCAACTATTGGAGTTAAAGATGGGTGCTTCTGAAAGCGAAAATATCAGTTCTGCGGCGGTCGGGGGTAGGAAACCCAAGGTAATCGTTATCGGTATGGGCTTGTCCGGTGTGGCGATGGGCATTCGCCTGATGGAAGCGGGCTTTACTGACTTTACTGCCTATGAAAAAGCCGAAGACCTGGGCGGTACCTGGCATTACAACTTTTATCCCGGGCTGCGTTGCGATGTGCCTTCTTATTACTATCAGTACAGCTTTTCACCGAGCACCAACTGGAGCCATCGCTTTTGTGGAGGCCCGGAAATCAAACAGTACTACATTGATACTGCCAAGAAATATAATGTTTACGAGCGCATTAAGTTTAACAGTGGCGTAAAACATGCTGAGTATAAAGATGGTCAGTGGCATATTGAGCTAGAAAATGGTGACACTGACTCTGCTGATTTTCTGATCGCGTCCTGTGGCATCCTGGTGCGTCCGAAATACCCGGACATCCCTGGCCTGGACGATTTCGAAGGCAAGATACTGCACACCGCCCGTTGGGAAAAAGATCTGGATTTGAAGGACCTGAAAGTGGCCGTTATTGGTAATGGCTCAACGGGTATCCAGATGATCAAGCCCTTGACCGATATCTGTAAAAAAGTTTACTCCTTCCAGCGTACGCCGCAATGGATCGTGCCGGTACCGAATCGTAAATACACTGCTGTTGGCAAAAAAATGCAGCAACTGTTTCCGCCACTTTCAAAGTTTTACTACTATGGCGTGCGCTTTGTCATGGAACGGATGATGGGTGTCGGCGTAATCCGCGATGGTTGGGCGCGACGCAACGTGGCGCGGGCTTGTCAATGGAATTTGAACAGCGTTAAAGATTATGCCCTGCGTAAGCGATTGACCCCGGACTACACGCCTATGTGTAAGCGCCTGGTGATGTCTTCCGAGTTTTACCCCGCCATTCAAAAGCCCAATGCTGAGCTGGTTACAGATGGTATTGATCACGTTGAAGCCAAGGGGATTGTCACCAAAGACGGTAAGTTGCGGGAGCTGGACGTGATCTGCCTGGCGACTGGCTATCATGCGGCAGAACACATGCTGCCAATGACCATGGAAGTTGAAAATGGTCCGAAACTTGAAGACGTCTGGAAAGGTGGCCCCCGAGCCTATCGCACCGTCTCCATGCCGGGTTTCCCGAACTTCTTTATGGTCATGGGCCCCAACAGCCCGGTCGGTAATATTTCCCTGGCATCTGTGGCCGAGACTCAATCATTGCATATTGTCAATTTTCTGAAGATGTGGGCGGATGGTAAGTTTCAAACTTTAGCACCTAAGGAAGATGCCACCGAGCGCTTTAACAAAGAACTGGTCGAGAATATGAAGGATACGGTTTGGACCACAGGCTGCGCCAGCTGGTATCTCGATGAAAGCGGTGTGCCGGTATCATGGCCCTGGACGGCGGATAAGTTCAGAAAAGATCTGGAAAACCCGAAACTCTATGAATATGAAATGAGTTGAGACCGGGTTTAACTAAATTTTTCCAGATAAAAACGCTGACCGCAGGTTGGCGTTTTTTTATGCAAGGGGAAAAACGATTCTAAATTCAACACCAGGATCACAGTTAACCACGTCGATCTCGCCATTCATGGCTTGAACCAATTGTTGTGTCAGCGCCAGGCCAATCCCGGTACCGGTGGTGTCGCGGGTTAATTCGTTTTCTGAACGATAAAATAACTGAAATATCTTGCGCATCTGATTTTTTTCTATACCGGGACCATAATCTCTGACACTAAATTGGATCCTCCCAGCGCCTACAGCTTTGCAGTGGACGTCTATCTTCCCTTTTTCGCCGGCAGTCGAAAATTTAATGGCGTTATCCACCAGATTGATCATGATCTGGATAAAACTATCGAGATCAATTAGCACAGTCTGTTGGGAGAGCTGGGGGTCTATTTTAGAGTCACAGCTAATATCCAGCTCAAAACCTGCGTGCTCAACCTGAGAGGATATTTTTGACTGTAAGGTATCCATAAGCTGCGTAAGTGAGCAGGGCAGCAGTTCGACCTGTAGCTCATTACGGTTCATGCGAGCCAGTTGCAGGACTTTATCGATTAGCCGGCTTAGACGTTCACTTTCTTCGTGGATAAAGTCGTAATAGGCTTTTTTCCTGTCCTCCGGTGCCAAGCCATCTCGCAGCATTTCGCCATACATGCGAATAGAAGTCAGCGGTGTTTTTAATTCGTGGCTAACTGCTGAGACAAAATTTTGTTGTTGTTGGGCCAGGGTCATTTGCCTGAGGCCAAGCCGATAGATCAGAAACAAGCCGCCAGATAAAATCAATAAAAGCACTACTGAAAGCCAGTTAATTACCACGGCGCCAGGGCCAGCCGGTAGGCTGTTAACACTAAATAACAACTCTATATCGTCCAGCGGTGCAGATAGGTGCCGCTGTAGCAAGAGCGAGCCCTGCAAATCCTGGGCGCTGCTTAAATAGCGCTCGGCATTGCCTTTGCTGTGCACTTTAAGCACATTGCCCTGATAGGCGATGCTTAATTGGCTGGTCTCAGCCAGTGCGGTCTGGAGAAAGTGTTGTCCCAGCAGTGTGTCAATAAAGACTTCGGTTTCTACCAGCAAGCCCTGGATATAGCGTTGCCCGTCTCGCCAACTATTACGGTACAGCACGAAATGCCCGCTACCTAATATGGCGAGTTTAAAGGCATCCACTTCACTTTCGAAGATGCTGACCGGTGTGCTTTGAGCTTCCTCCTTCTGTCCTCCGGTGATGTTCATAGCAGATTCATCAGCCAAAATTGCTTGCGGAGCCTGAACAGGCAAGACATTCTGTTCTTTGCGTAATACGCGTTTTGCTTTGCGTTGTTTTTGTTCAGATATTTCAGGGGTATTTTTTTCAGCCTCTGCTAATTTTGCGCGGTAACGATTTTCAAGTTTCAGATCTTTAACACGCCCCAGCGATTGACTTAGTTTGTCTTGAGAACTAAAGGGCTGATCAGTTTTTCCCTGTAATTTATCGAACCCGGATTGCGGTGTTAGCGCATCAAGCTCATATGAATCTGTATCTGAACTTGAAACAACTTGCCGGCGACCAGGATCATCTTCGCGGCTCCTATCTGGCATCAATTGCTCGCTATCACTCAGGGCTGATGAAAGTCCTTCATCAAGGCTCGAATCCACCAGTAACTGGTTATCGGTAAGCAGGCGATGAATTTCCTGCTGGGTCTGTTTGCGAAGTGTAAAATCTTGATCATTCAAGCCGTAATCCTGACGCAGTATTGTCACGGCGGGAACGGGGTGGGGTAATAGCGGTGTGCTGAAATTACCAAGATGGTCGATTTGAAAATAGCCGAGTACGCCAGGGATTGGTGAATGTATCGGGTGGCTCGCCAGGGGAGAACGCTGCAGGAAATTTATCTGTGCATCACCGCTAATATTTAGAAAGGTGTATTCAGTAAATGCTCGCTTATTTTCAGTTTCAACTAACTGTGATATTTGCTGATCGATGCGCTTTACCAGCTCTTCGGCCATTACCCGATGTTGGTAAAACGCTTCCCACTTCAGTTGACTATAGGCCTGATAAATGAGGATGCCGGTGGGGACTGCCAGAGCAATAAAAAACACTAGCATAATTATTCGCAGGGATTTTTTATTCCATCCAGTTAATATTCTCTTAGGTAGTGAAGGCGTTCTTGTAGAAGGCATCTTAAAGGGCATATCAACTAAGCATCAAGCGGTAGCCAGCACCGCGCACGGTGACAAGAAAACGGGGACTGGCAGGATTCGACTCTATCTTACGGCGCAGTTTTGCAATGTGAATATCGACGGTACGTGTTTCCAGCTCCAGGTTTTTAGCATAGCCCCATAATTTACTGAGTAATTCGTCGCGGGGTACCGGTCGCTCACTGTGGGCGCTTAAATATTGCAGGAGATCAATTTCACGACGAGTGAATGCCAGACTTTCCTGACCACGCTGGCCGGTGAGGTTGCGGGTATCGATCTGAATATCGTCACCCAATTCCAACATATGCGTGGTTTCAATTCCGATACGAGCGCGACGTAATACCGCCTTTATGCGCTCAACCAACTGCGCTACCGAAAATGGCTTGGCGACATAATCGTCGGCACCCAGCTGTAGACCCTGGATAATATCTTCATCACTGGTTTTTGCGGTGAGCATGATGATTGCCTGCTCTCTGTCAGCAGCGCGAATGCGATTGCAGACTTCAAAGCCATCGAGTTTGGGCAACATAACATCCAGCAAGATCAGGTCATATTTGCCGCTTAATGCTTTATCCAGACCGCTCTGACCATCGGCCACCGCATCGGGTTCATAGCCGTGATAGAGCAATACATCGATCAGACCGGTTCGTATGGCTGCTTCGTCTTCGACGACAAGAATTTTCGCTTTGCGCGGCATGATGTCAGGTTAATATCCGAGAAAACAATCAGCAAAGATTACCAGTTAAGCGCCTGTTAGAAACGTAAATTTTAAGTAAATTTTACTCTGCAAGTTTTACCTAAGGCGGTCTATTTACAGTTTTGTCTACTACCTAGAATCACCCCACTTGAAATAGATCCCCCAGTGAGGTGACAAACATGGCATTAATTAATCGAATAAGCCGCTTATTTCGCGCTGACTTCCATGCAGTTCTGGATCGTATCGAAGAGCCGGAGGCTCTGCTAAAACAATCGGTTCGGGAAATGACCGAGGCCATCGCTACTGATGAACGTCGGCTGGCCCTGCTGGAGCATGAGTTCAAACAGCAGGAACATCGGAAGACTGAGCTTGATCAGGCCCTTGATCGCATCAAGCAGGAACTCGATGTCTGTTTTGCCGCTGAGCAGGAAGACCTGGCCCGCAGTTTGATCCGCCGTAGGCTCGAAACCCAGGCTTTGTCAGGTGCATTACATAGCAAACATAAAAACACGACTACCAGCGTTCACCAACTCAAGCAGCGTTTGGAAGATAACCGCGGTCGTCTGGAATCCATGGAGCAAAAGCTTGAGTTGTTCTCCAGCAAAGAGTTCTCCAGCCATGAAAGCAGCAATGACAGGAACAACGGCTATAGCCAGGCGGAGGAAAGCGGAACGGGCAGGTGTGCCATGAATACTGCCGTAAGGGTCAAGGACGAAGAAGTCGAAGTAGCGTTCCTTGCTGAGAAACAGCTGAGGGCTGCATCATGAAACGGCCTAGCCTGTTTGAAGGTATTGCCGTGGCCCTGCTTGCCGGCATCACTGCGGCTATAGTGTTTCCGGTACTGGCCATTGTTTTAGCACCGGGCTTTGTATTGCGCCTGCTCATTGCCGGGCTGAGCCTGGTTTATCTCATTTATTTATTCCGGCGCAGCCAGCAAAAGTTGGGTCGACTCACGGTATTGGGTGCCTGGGCGCTTTTCACCACGGCCACCTGGCTATTGGCACCCTCATTTATAAGTTACGCAGCTATTCATCTGCTAATGATCTGGCTGGCGCGTTCGTTGTATTTCTATAGCAGTGTTTTATCGGCATTAGCTGATCTTGGCCTCACTGGCCTGGCGTTTATTGCTGGGCTTTGGGCCTGGTTTAGCACCGGCAGCCTGTTTCTCACCTTTTGGTGCCTGTTTCTGGTGCAGGCTTTATTTGTCCTTATTCCGCGATGCTTTGCCCGATCTCAGCAACA
>CALLDA010000214.1 GCA_937998635.1 uncultured Pseudomonadales bacterium | reverse complement strand
GCGATAAAACCGCCACCAGAAATCTCAAAGGTCTCACGCTGACGCCCCGATCGGGTCATTCCTTCATTCAGATTTGGCATCACCACATTATCCAGGTAGGCGCGGGTACAAAAGGGGTGCAGGCGGACACCGTCACAGACTTCACCGGCCACTTTTAACATTCCAGGACCCACTGCAGCAATAGTCACCGCAGGAGGGGGTGCATCGAAGTTTTCGGGAATAAAATTCGGTGTCATCAAGGTGAACTGGTAGTGCTCACCATGAAAGTCCAGCTTGCCATCACCCTTCCAGGCGGCCCAGATTGCACGCAGGGCTTGAACATATTCTTTCATCCGCGGCGCAGGTGCCGACCAGAGCACACTAAAACGCCGTAGATTATGGGCTTTAATCTGACTACCCAGACCCATAACAAAACGACCATTAGAGGCAGCCTGTAAATCCCAACCGATGTTTGCCGCGCTCATGGGGCTACGGGCAAAGGCGATGGCGATACCGGTTACTAATTCAACTTTCTCAGTTACTGTCGCTGCCACACCCAGGGGGAGAAAAGGGTCGTGGGCGTTTTCCATGGTCATCACGCCATCGTAGCCTGCGGCTTCGATGGCCTGCGCGGCTTTGGGTACTGCGGTTAAATTATGTTGAGGAATAGTCGTAAAAACTTTCATTGGATAATCACTTGAGTAAATGTATAGGGAATTGGCCAGCGATTAGAACTTTTTATTCAGGTTCTAAGCGTGCCATTTTTAAGCCGGTGGTTGTTTATCGAACTGTCGGACACCCTCTGGAACCTGATACCAGGCCTGCTTTTGACTCACCCAAATATGAACGGAAGGCTCAAGCCAACTGGTGTCGGCAAGATTACTGGGTTTTAACTTGATGGTTTCTGGTTTATCCGGATCGAAATGATACATACGATTGCCGCAGTTAGGGCAAAACTTTGCATAATTTTTGTTACCGCTGTCAGCGACCCGCCGCCACTCCTTCAGCTCACCACCAAACACGACTGATTCCGTCTTCACGACAGCGGTTATACTAAAAGCGCTAGTTGACAACTTTTGGCACTGTTTACAGTGGCAGGCCGCAACCATCAAGGGCGGTTCTAATAACTGATAATTAATCTGCCCGCACTGGCATGAACCCTCAATTGGGTATTTGTTATCAATCATTTGAATGCCCTGAGTTTAATGTTGAATAATCAATTTCTGAACAAAAGAGTACCCACTATAAATGCTTGATGCAAAAAAAAGCCGGGACAAGCCCGGCCTTTTTTATTGAGTAAAGAGCTTTATGCTGCTCTTGATACACCCTCAGCATTACCGTGACGTAGAAGTTTGCCCGGATATGCACCGGTGACTTCATTATCGATGCGGATGGTTTCACCATTAACGATGGTATATCGATAGCCTTCGGCACCTTCAACGTAACGCCACTCGTCACCTGGCAGATCGTAGACAATCTCGACCTGGGTGGTTTTGAGGTTTTCGAGATCGTAAATCACGATGTCTGCGGCTCGGCCCACTTCAAGCGTACCGCGATCATCAAAGCCAGCTGCGATAGCTGGCATAGCAGCCAGACGATAATGCGCTTCTTCAAGGGTATAAGAACCACGCTCACGGACTGAATCCACTAACAGGTTGGTCGGATAACGACCAAAGTTGAGGAATTTAGTGTGTGCGCCGCCATCAGAAACACCAGGGACAGTCCACTCGTTGTCCAGCACTTCTTTCATCAAGCCTTCGTCATAGTTGAATGGCGTAACGTAGAAGACAGTTTTCAGGCCTTCATCAATGGCCAGGTCAAGCATGGCGTCGGAGGGATGTTTACCCGTTGATGCACCCAGCTCAGAAATAGTCATACCGACATAGGGTTCATTGGCTTTATTGACCACCGATTCAATAACGATGTCAGCAATAGGTCCACTAACGAATGGCGCACTACCACTGTCATAATCTTCACGAACTGCCGCGCGCAACTCAGGATCTTTCATTTTCTCGATGCGGGTAGCGATATCACCGATGGTGACATCACGCCATGCGCCATTACCATCAAACAGGTTAAAGTCGTCGAGCATAAAGCGCATATCATTGGGTGTAGTAATCGCCTGCATCCAGATTTTATGGCCCTTCTCACGCTGCTCATCAACCCATCTCAGCATACGACGGTGTTGGTGAGGGTGGCGTTCGTTGACCTGTACGGCGTTCCACAGAACCACCGCGTCAGACGCTTCGGCAAGGTGAGCACCGAAATCGAGATCAGCGACCACATCATTCTTAGCCTGGGTCAACTGAATAAAGCCCTGACCACGATCCTTCAGTACATCGGCAAAGGCCATGCACAACTCATCCGACATGGTATCGGTGGGCATGGGCGTACCGTCATAATCGCGCTGAACAGAGGTAAAACCATCGCCAAGACGCTGCATAGAGAAACCGACACCACCAGCATCCAGAGACTCTTCTAACATCGCCAGCATTGTAGCCAGCTCTTCTTCGCTAGGATCACGCGTTTTGGCCGCCTCAATACCCATGACATAAACCATCAGAGGGTTCAGTGGCACAAAGCTCATAACGTTAATACCTTTAGGACGACGATCTAAGGAATCCAGCCACTCAGGAAAGCTTTCCCAATCCCAATCCATACCCGCTTTCATGGTCGC
>CALLDA010000213.1 GCA_937998635.1 uncultured Pseudomonadales bacterium | reverse complement strand
TTACTGACGGAATTCTTGAGTGAGTTAACAATAGTTATTTTAAGGCGAAACCATATGGGGTATCAAAATAAATTGATACAACTTAGTGGTCAAGCCTTAATTGGTGGTTGGCAAGGCATGAAAATGCCACCACAGGGACTGTAAACGACAGATGATTTCCGCTACCACTGAAAACTACCAATGCTTGTCATCAAAGTTTTTCACCACCCTTGCTGTCGCTTTTATTAACAAAAAGGGCAAAACATCTGGTTTGATTTATACGACCATAAGGTCACAGCCCTTATGCAATTGTTACGGAAAAGCATTGGCCATAATGATAATCTCGCCGCGCGAAACCAGGTTCGGGTTTGGTCGCTGTAGCGTAGTAGTTGAATCGATAAATATTTGCTTAGTTTGATTAATTTTGGGAGCTTTACATGCAAAATCCGGTTGCGATAGCGGCTGTATCTGAAATGAAGCCGGGGCGGTATCCGGATAAGAGCGGTTACGATCTTTACCTTGAAGTGGTTCGGCAGTTTCTAGCGGAATGGCCAATCAAACCCAGTGATATTCAGGGCCTTCTAGCCTGCCCATCGGGTATGGCCGAAGGGGGTAGTAACGATATCTTCGTTCACGAACAACTCTATGAAGAGTTGGGCATTCAGCCTTTATTTGCCGATACCATGAATGCGGGCGGATCGACTTACGGCTTGATGGTGCAACGCGCCGCACTGGCCATTGAGCGCGGTATTGCCGATAGCGTGCTGTGTGTTGGCGCGGGTAAGTTCCCCAAGGTCAGTACCGGTGGTGGCGAGTCCATGGCCCGCATGGTCAGTCATGAAATCTACGAATTTCCCTATGGGACTTTTATTCCTGCCCTTTACGCGCAGGTGGCTTCTCGGCACATGTTTGAATATGGCACCACGCCGGAACAATTTGCTGAGGTGGCGGTGTCATCCAGAGCCTGGGCGCTGAAAAACCCGGATGCCATGATGTATGGCAGCGAGGCGCTGACGGTAGCCAAAGTCAGAGAGTCTCGACCCATCGCGACACCGTTCCATCTATACGATTGCTCCATCCCCGTAGAGGGTGGCGCAGCGGTGCTGGTGACTTCGGCAGCGGTCGCGAAACGTTTTAGCGCGCAACCGGCTTATTTATTGGGCATGGGCGAATACCACAGCCATCGCAATATTCACCAGGCGCCGAGTTTGACGGATGTTGGTTGCCGAACGGCCGGGGAGCAGGCATATCGAGCCGCAGGTTTAAGTCCTTCAGATATCGATTTTGCCGAAATCTACGATGCCTTCTCGGTGAACCCTCTGGTGTTTATGGAAGACCTGGGATTGTGCGAGAAGGGTAAAGGCGGGGCCTTCTTTGAATCCGGGGCCAGCCGTCCTGGCGGCGATTTCCCGGTTAACACCTACGGTGGACTACTGAGTTATGGGCACACCGGGGACGCTTCGGGTATGTCGATGATTGTCGAAGGTGCTAGGCAAATTATGGGCATCGCCGGTGAGCGTCAGCTCCATAAAGCCAATGCGGGCATCGTCCATTCCTACGGCGGCATGATGAGCGAGCATTCAACCTTGATTCTGGGTCGCCAGGCCTGAGTTAATTCTGATATCAATATCTAAACGAGTGAGAAATTTGTAATGAGCGAAAATTCTGAAGGCAACAGCTCCGAAACCAACAGCTCCGAAACCAACAGCTCTGTACCTGAAAAACCCCAACCTCGAATTACCCCCTGGGCAGAACCACTCTGGCAAGGTTGTGCGGAAGGTAAACTCCGCCTGCCATACTGCAATCAGTGCGAAGCCTGTTTTTATTATCCGCGCCTCTGGTGCCCCGATTGTTTTAATCAGGATCTGTCCTGGCAGGATGTTAGCGGCAAGGGTAAGGTCTATAGCTTTTCGGTAATTCACCAGTCGCCGCTGGCTTCCTATCAGCAGGATGTACCTTATGTGCTGGCCGTTATTGAATTGGCCGAGGGGCCGCGGATGATGACTAATGTGGTCAATTGCGAGGTCGATGCGGTTAGCGTTGATATGCCCGTTGAGGTCACTTTTGAAACCCGTGGTGATATGAGCATCCCACAGTTTCAAGCCCTAGCCCCTGGTTCCAACCCATAGTCCCTGGTTCCAACCCATAACCCTAGTTCCACCCCATAAAAAAGGCAGGAAAATAACATGGCCGAAGAATTTAACGTCCCCTTTCCCCTCGAATATGGCACCTATGAAGATGCCCTGAAAATGATCGAAGTCCGGGGCGAGCGCAAAAACGCAGAGTTCACCGTCAACTGGGAGATGATCAAGGTCTATTGCGCCATGGAAGAGGACGCCAACCCCAGCTACTGGGATAAAGACTACGCCACCAAACAGTGGGGCGGCATTGTCGCGCCGCCTGGCTTGTTGCTGACCTGGGGCATGGCCCTGCAATGGCATCCCAATAAAGATCGCGAGCACTATTTTGTCGCCATGAAAGTGCCTCTGCCTGGGGATACCTTGATCAATGTAGCTACCAGCACGGAGTTTCATCGGCATTTATTTCTGGGTGATCGACTATCGGCGGTAGACCGTCTTATCGAAGTGAGCAAAGAAAAGAAAACCCGCCTGGGCGTCGGTCATTTCCTAACGACTGAGGCGGAGTTCTTTAATCAAAAAGACGAGCTTATCGCGGTTACCACCAACAATATGTTTCGATACTTTGTTCCTGAAGAAAAGGTACCAGAAGAAAATATTGCCCAGGGAAAAGCCCCGGAGGAAAACTTATGACCAGAACAATCGCATACAAATTTTGGGATGAAATCACCGAAGGTGAAACTTTACCTCGCGTCGAAATGCCCGTGCCTTTTGAGCGAGTAATTCTCGACGCCGCCGCGACCCAGGATTATTTTCCCGGTCATCACAATCCCGCCTATGCCCAACATCAGGGGCAAAAGAATATTTACCTCAACACCATGGCCATCGAAGGCTTTATTGACAGAGTCGCCACCGACTGGGCTGGCCCCCACACCTTTATCCGCAAACGCACCATGAACATGCGCGCCTCCATTTATGCTGGTGACACCATGGTCGGAGAAGGCAAGGTGGAAAAGCATTATGAGCAGGATGGCCGTAAGCTGGTGGATCTGTCCATTTTGATTTCCACCCAGTCAGGCCCCTGTGTGCCAGCGCAATTAACGCTGGAATTACCATGCAAGTAGTTTTTTGTTTAACACCTTCTTCTGGAGCGAACGATGGTTCTTAATAATTTTTCATCCTGGTTTGACCTGCCTTTATCGGAGCAGTACTACTCAGAAGACCACGAAGCCTGGCGTCATGCCCTGCGGCAATTTATCGATAAAGAAATCGCACCCTTTGTCAGCGAATGGGAAGAGGCGGGCACCTTCCCCCGAGAACTCTACCAAAAGGCCGCACAGATCGGCCTGCTGCAACTGGGTTACCCCGAGGAATACGGCGGCGTGCCCAAGCCAGATATATTCTTCGACGTGGTGACCAGCCTGGAACTCGCGCGCATTGGCGGCGGTGGCGTCCACCCCAGCCTCGGCAGTCATTCCATTGGCATGCCGCCTATTTTAGCCCTGGGCAGCGAGGCCATGAAAGCCCGCCTGATACCCGAAGTGATCAGTGGCGAAAAAATATCGGCCCTGGCTATTACCGAACCCTCCGGTGGCTCCGACGTGGCCAATCTCAAAACCAGCGCACGGAGGGAAGGGGATCACTACATCGTTAATGGCTCGAAAATATTTATCACCAGCGGCGTGCGCGCCGATTATTACACCGTGGCGGTACGCACTGGCGAGGCTGGTGCCAGGGGTATATCCCTGCTGTTAATTGAAAAAGGTACTCCCGGCTTTACCCAAACCCCCCTCGACAAAATGGGCTGGTGGAGCTCCGATACCGCCACCCTGTATTTTGACGATTGCCAGGTGCCGGTCGAAAACCTCATCGGCGTTGAAAACAAAGGCTTCGGCGGCGTGATGATTAACTTTAATTCTGAACGCCTGAATATAGCCGCCATGGCCAATGGTCTCGCTATGGTCTGTA
>CALLDA010000212.1 GCA_937998635.1 uncultured Pseudomonadales bacterium | reverse complement strand
GTCAGTGAGCGTTTTAAAGGCGTTGGCATCAAAGTTGTTTGTTGGTGTGGGCGAGGCTTGAGTATAACCTCCGGTGCTGACAGGTATACTTGCGGCTAAGCACTGTTTTGTCGCTTATTAAAGGCGTCCATTGATCGTCGTCAAAGATCGCAGTCTACCGAGATGGGAGTTCACAAAGATGGAAATTCACAAAGATGGATAAGCACAAATATGGCCAGGCAAGTGAATAACATTAAACAGACCTTGAGTACCATTATCTTCGGCACTGATACGCCCGCCGGTAAGCTGTTTGATATGGTGCTGATTTATTCCATTCTGATCAGCGTAACGGCGGTAGTGCTGGATTCTGTTGAGCAATTACACCAAGACTATGGTGACTGGTTTTTTTACCTTGAATGGTTTTTTACCCTGTTGTTTACCATAGAATATTTTCTAAGGATTTATATATCGGATCGACCCTTAAAATATATATTCAGTTTTTTTGGTTTGATTGATCTGATCTCTATTATTCCCTCCTACCTTGCCCTGGTGATAGTAGGCGCTAATTATCTGCTGATTATTCGTATGATCAGGGTGCTACGCGTATTCCGGGTGCTCAAGCTGGTTCGCTATATGAGTGAGGCCAACCTGCTTATGCGTGCTTTATACATGGGCCGTCGAAAAATCTTAATCTTCTTTTTTACCGTCATTGTGCTCAGCTTTATTTTTGGATCTTTGATGTTTGTGATTGAGGGACCGGCGCACGGTTTTAGTAGTATTCCGAAGAGTATTTACTGGACAATCGTGACCATTACTACGGTGGGTTATGGAGATATAACACCACAAACTATCGCTGGCCAGTTTATTTCGATATTAGCCATGCTCACGGGTTATTCCATCATCGCTATTCCCACGGGGATTGTTACTGCAGAGATGGCTTCCGAGCTTGGGCGGGTTCGATCAAAGAAACTTTGTAATAACTGCGGACGAGCAGGCCATGAAACCGACGCTGTTTTTTGCAAATATTGTGGTGCCGGTGGTTTGCCCGATGTGGAGTAATGAGAGATTGTTGTTCGTAGTTTATTGTTCGAGCTTGATTGGTTTGCTTGTTCAGGACAAGCGGCCTGCGCAGGCAGTCATTGCACTACATTGAAGTAGCTCTTGGGGCATAGTTTAATAGCCGCCGAGAATTTTCACCTAAAAGTACCAGGAGTTAACCATGACCGGCGAATATAACCAGGCTTACGAGGCTTCCCGTCAAGACCCTCAGAAATTTTGGGGTGATGCCGCAAAAGATGTGGGCTGGTTTGAAGCGCCGAAAACGATCCTCGATGACGTTAATTTACCGTTTATAAAGTGGTTCCCAGATGGCACCACCAATGCCTGCTACAACGCCCTTGATCGTCATGTCGACAGCGGTCGTGGTGAGCAGTTAGCGCTGATCTACGACAGCCCGGTCACTAATACCAAAGCTAGCTTTACCTATCGCGCTTTGCTTGATCGCGTATCGCGCTTTGCCGGTGCTTTGGTTGCCCAGGGTATCGCGAAGGGTGACCGGGTGATTATTTATATGCCGATGGTGCCCGAAGCGGCTATCGCCATGCTCGCCTGCGCGCGGATCGGCGCAGTGCATTCTGTGGTCTTCGGTGGTTTTGCGGCCAATGAGCTGGCGGTCAGAATCGATGATGTCAAAGCCAGCATGGTAATTTCTGCCTCCTGCGGTATAGAGCCAGGCCGTTTGGTGGCCTATAAACCACTGCTTGATGAGGCCATAGAACTGGCCACTAACAAGCCCACTTGCTGCATTATTTTGCAGCGTCAACAGGCCCCCGCGGACTTGTTGTCAGGACGTGATCTGGACTGGAGTGAGGTGGAAAACTCGGAGCCTGTGCCCTGTGCCGAACTGCGCTCTACCGATCCGCTCTACGTTTTATATACCTCCGGGACCACTGGCGAGCCGAAAGGTGTGGTCAGGGATATCGGCGGCAGTATCGTGTCCCTGAACTGGAGTATGAAAAATGTTTATGGTGTCGCGCCCGGTGACGTGTTCTGGGCGGCTTCGGACGTCGGTTGGGTGGTGGGGCACTCCTACATTGTCTACGGCCCGCTGTTTAATGGCAGTACCTCGGTTTTGTTTGAGGGCAAGCCGGTGGGTACTCCAGATCCCGGCACCTATTGGCGAATCATTGAGGAGTACGGCGTAAAAGTATTTTTTACCGCACCCACTGCGTTTCGTGCCATTAAAAAAGAAGATCCCAAAGGCGAATATATTAAAAAATACGATTTGTCCGGATTTAAGGCGCTGTTTTTGGCCGGTGAACGCTGTGACCCCGATACCCTCGACTGGGCGATGGATAAACTGGGTATTCCAGTGATCGACCATTGGTGGCAAACCGAACTGGGCTGGCCCGCCTGCGCCAATTGTCTGGGGCTGGAGCTATTGCCAGTTGTGCCTGGCTCGCCCACTAAACCCGTGCCAGGTTTCGATATTCGTGTGCTCGATGAAAATAGCGCAGAAGTGGCGGCCGGTGAGATAGGCGTACTGGCCATCAAACATCCCTTGCCACCAGGTTCGTTTACGACCCTGTGGGGCAATGATCAACGCTTTGTGTCGTCCTATTTTGAAAACTTCCCCGGCTACTACGAAACCGGAGATGCCGGCTTTATCGACGAAAATGGCTATGTATTCGTCATGGCTCGAACCGATGACGTGATTAACGTAGCCGGTCACCGCCTGTCCACGGGGGCTATGGAAGAGGTTCTGGCCGCTCATCCTGATGTGGCTGAATGCGCCGTGGTGGGAGTCGCTGATGCCATGAAAGGCCAGGTGCCGCTGGGACTTATTGTGCTCAATGACGGTGTCACGCGGTCGACGAAAGAGATTTGCCTGGAAACGATCCAACTGGTACGCGAGAAAATCGGTCCAGTGGCAGCCTTCAGGATGTGTGATGCGGTGATTCGCCTGCCCAAAACCCGATCCGGAAAAATACTGCGCGCCACCATGCGCAAGATCGCCGATGGCGAGGACTGGAAAATGCCAGCGACCATTGATGATCCCGCTATTCTGGATGAAATTATCGAGGTCTTGCGGGGGTTAGGCTACCCTTCGGTATAATGAGAACCATTCCCGTTAGGATTGATTATATCGGTGTGATTACGTAGCATTGCACCTGCTTGCTTACCCGTCAGTAAGTTTTGGCATATCTCTATTAAATTTTGGCATAAGTAGTATTTCACTATCCTATGAGTAATTGGTGCCTTTTGGCCGCAGGATTTGATATAAAGGCGCGCCTTTTATCATTTGATAGAAGTGTGCGGGTCAATTTAGAAGGGTATAAACCTTGCTGAGAAAGACCCTCCACTCCAATTAATTAACGCAACTATTTAATTAACGCAACGATGACCGCCGGAGGTTTGAGGTTGAAGCCGACAAACATTGCAGACCCAGAATACTTCCACAAGGTAGTTGACTGCCAATACGCTTGCCCCGCACATACGCCCGTGCCCGAGTATATTAGGTTGATCGCCGCTGAGCGTTATACCGAAGCCTATATGGTTAACTGGGAATCTAACGTCTTCCCTGGTGTGCTGGGTCGTACCTGTGATCGACCCTGTGAGCCAGCCTGTCGCCGTGGCCGAGTCGAAGAAGAGCCTGTGGCAATATGTCGTTTAAAGCGTGTCGCAGCTGATAACAAAGACGATATTACCGAGTTCTTGCCCACACCTGGTAAGAAGAATGGCAAGAAAATTGCGCTGGTGGGGGCCGGCCCTGCGTCCCTGGCGGTTGCCCGTGATCTCGCGCCGCTGGGTTATGACATGCACGTTTACGATGAAAACGCCAAGGGCGGCGGCTTTATGCGCAGCCAGATTCCCTCTTTTCGATTGCCGGAAGAGGTTCTGGATCAAGAGGTGGAATATATCACCGATAATAAAAACATCGCGACGTTTTATAACACCAGGATCGACAGTTTAAAAGCGCTCTTGGCTAAAGATTATGATGCTGTTTTTATTGGCTCCGGTGCGCCCAAAGGCAGGGACCTGCCAGATTTACCAGGCCGAAAAGAAGGCGGAGACAATATTCATATCGGTATTGACTGGCTAGGCAGCGTTGCTTTCGAGCATATTTCCAGTATCGGTAAAAAAGTTATCGTTCTCGGCGGTGGTAATACCGCCATGGATTGTTGTCGCACCGCACGTCGTATCGGTGGTTCTGAAGTGAAAGTGATTGTCCGCAGCCCTTTTGCTGATATGAAAGCATCGCCCTGGGAAAAGGACGATGCCGCTTCCGAAGATATCCCCATAATTGATAACCACGTGCCCCTCGAATTTGTTATCGAAGAAGGCAAGCTGGTGGGTATGCGCTTTGATCGGGTGCGGGCTGAGTACGACGCGAAAGGACGTCGCAAACTGATCTCTACCGATGAAGAACCGGCATTTTACCCCTGTGACGAAGTTCTGGTGGCTATCGGCCAGGAAAACGCTTTCCCCTGGATTGAGCGCGACATCGACATAGAATTTGATAAATGGGAGTTGCCGGAGCTAGATTCAGTCACTTATCAGTCGTCGAATCCTAAAGTATTTTTTGGCGGTGATGCTGCTTTTGGACCAGAAAACATTATTACTGCGGTCGCTCAGGCTCATCAGGCAGCCATTTCTATTGATCTGTTTTGCCAGGGTGAAAAACTCACAAAACGGCCCGCTCCAGGGGTTACCCTGGTTAGCCAAAAGATGGGTATTCATGAGTGGAGCTACGATAGCTCGGTGGTCAGCGATATCCGTTATCAAGTACCCCATGCCGATAAAACTGCTGCCCTGGGCGACCGAAAACTGGAAGTTGAGTTAGGGTTTTCCAAAGAAACTGGTTTTGAAGAGGCACAGCGTTGTTTAAACTGTGATGTGCAAACAGTGTTTGTTGAGGCTCTGTGTATAGAGTGCGATGCCTGTGTCGACATCTGTCCAACTGAATGCATTAGCTTTGTAGATAATGCTAAAGAGCCTGAGTTGCGTGAGAGCTTGCGTATGCCGGCTAAGAACCTGGATCAGGATATCTATGTCTCCGACAAGTTACCAACCGGGCGAATTATGGCCAAGGACGAGGATGTTTGTTTGCACTGTGGCCTATGTGCTGAGCGTTGTCCGACATCTGCCTGGGATATGCAACAATTTCTCTACCAGGTGACTAAAGCTTCTCAGATATAGAGCGTCGTAACTATGAAAACAATAGCAGCAGTCAACGAATTTGTTATTCGTTTTGCCAACGTCAATGGCACCGGCTCGGCCAGTGCCAACGCCATGTTTGCCAAGTCGATTTTTCGCATGGGTATTCCCTCGGCCCCGAAAAACATCTTCCCATCGAACATTCAGGGTTTGCCGACCTGGTTTGAAGTGCGGGTTAGCGAGAAAGGCTATCTGGGCCGCCGTGGCGGTATTGACATCGCCGTAGCCGTTAACCCGCAAAGTATGGCCCAGGATATTGCCGATCTAAACCCAGGCGGTTATTTTATTTATGACAATACCAAGCCCCTGGATTTGCGCTTGCATAGAAACGACGTGCATTTAATTGGTCTTCCCCTCACAGATATGTGCCGTCGGGAATATACCGAGGCTCGTCAGCGTCAGTTGTTCAAGAATGTGATTTATGTCGGTGCGCTGGCAGCCTTGCT
>CALLDA010000211.1 GCA_937998635.1 uncultured Pseudomonadales bacterium | reverse complement strand
ATCGATGTGTCCATGACTCACACCTACTTCGTTACCGGTACCGATACCGGCGTGGGTAAAACCACAGTCGCTGTGGCCATGCTCAAAGCAGCTGCTCGACGAGGTTTCACGACCGCAGCAATTAAACCGGTCGCCGCAGGTTGTGAAATGACAGAAGAGGGTTTACGTAATGATGATGCTCTACAGCTTCAGCGAGCCTGCACCTTGGCTATCGATTATCAGGATATAAACCCTGTCGCCCTGGAGCCTGCGATTGCACCGCATTTTGCCGCCCAGGCCGTGGGCCTGGAATTACAGGCTGAGTGCTTAGTTGATGATTGTCGAGCAGTGCTTGAATTAGCCGCAGACTTTACTGTAATAGAAGGCGCGGGCGGCTGGCGGGTTCCGCTCAATGATCAGCAATCCTTTGCTGATATTGCTATTGGCCTGGATATACCTGTTATTTTAGTGGTCGATATCAAACTGGGTTGTTTGAATCACGCGCTGTTGAGTGCTGAGCTTATTCGAAGGGATGGCTTAAGGTTGGCAGGGTGGGTCGCCAATCAGGCGGGGGTGAAAGATGCCTGTCACGATCTTATGGTGGCGGACTTACGAACAAGGTTGGCCGGTCCTTTGTTGGGAGAGTTACCTCATTGCGATTCAATCGATGGTGAGGAATTAGCACTGGCTATCAATATTGATTGTCTCCTGGCAGGCTAAGGGTCAAACCTACTCTATCCTGGTTTTTTATAAGGAATATTCCGGTGCAGTGTTGATCCGATAAACTGCCCAGGCAGACCTCATAAAACAACTGTTAAACTGCCGGGCAGACGCATAAACTTTGGCTCCCAGGCGAAACGGTTTGAAAGCAGCTTGAGTTGCAAATAAAACTGCATGGCTAATCAAGCTGCACCGCTAACAAACCAGGAAAAAAGGCTAAAAATATGACCGACTACAAAGCCCCAGTGCGAGACATTAAATTTGTCCGTGACGAAGTGTTTGATTTTCCCGCACTCTGGCAAGACCTGCCGGGTTGCGAGGAGGCAAGCCCTGATCTCGTCGAGGCCATCCTTGAAGCTATGGCGACATTTTGTGAAGAGGAGCTAGCACCGCTCAATCAATCCGGCGATGCGGAAGGTTGTAACTGGACAGACGGTGTTGTCACAACGCCCGCCGGTTTTAAAGAGGCTTACAAAAAATATGCTGAAAGCGGCTGGCCAGGGCTGACCAGTCCTGAAGCATTTGGCGGTCAGGCTTTACCGCCTTCCATGGAAAGCATTCTCAATGAATTTGCCGGTAGCGCCAATTGGGCCTGGAGCATGTATCCCTTTTTAGCAAAAGGCGCACGAGCAACGATTATTGCCCACGGCACGAAGGATCTTATCGAGGGGTATATCCCCAAAATGGTCGCCGGTGACTGGACCGGCACCATGTGTTTGACCGAAGCCCACTGCGGTACCGATCTAGGTATGTTGCGCACCAAAGCTGAACCCAATGCAGAGGGCAGCTATGCCCTGAGCGGCAGCAAAATCTTTATTTCTGCGGGGGATCACGACCTGGTAGAAAACGTCATCCACATCGTTATCGCACGCATCCCTGATTCACCGCCCGGTACCAAAGGTATTTCGCTGATTCTGGTGCCTAAAAATCTGCCCGATGCTGACGGTAACTTGCAGCCCAATGGCGTTAGCTGTGGCTCTATCGAGCATAAAATGGGCATCCACGGTAATGCCACCTGTGTGATCAACTTTGATGGTGCTAAGGGCTTTTTGCTGGGTGAAGTTAATCGTGGCCTTAACTGCATGTTCACCTTTATGAATACCGCCCGTGTCGGCACGGCTATTCAGGGTATTTCCCACGGTGAAATAGCCCTGCAAGGTGCGACCAAATATGCGCGCGAGCGATTGCAGATGCGCTCGCTCAGCGGCCCGAAAAACCCGGATGGCCCGGCTGATCCCATTATTGTTCATCCCGATGTGCGGCGTATGTTATTGACCATTAAAGCGCTGACTGAAGGTAATCGTCTGCTGATCCACTACCTGTCCAGCTATCTCGATATTACCCGTCTGAGCGAAGACGAAGCCGCGTGTAGTCAGGCCGAAGACTTGCTGGGCCTGCTGACGCCTATCGCCAAGGGCTTTATTACCGAAACCGGCTTTGAATGCGCCAACCACGGGGTCCAGGTGTTTGGCGGCCACGGTTATATCAGCGAATGGGGCATGGAGCAAAATGTACGGGATTCCCGTATCGCCATGATTTACGAAGGCACTAACGGTATTCAGGCGCTCGATCTTTTGGGCCGCAAGGTGTTGGGTTCTCAGGGCAAGTTGCTCGAAGGTTTTATCAATGAGATCAAAACCTGGTCTGAGCAGAGCAGTGACAGTACCATCAAAGCCGAGCGCATCGGCGCGCTGGGTGAAGCGGTCGCGCAATGGGCGAAGTTGAGTCAGGAAGTGGGTATGAAAGCCATGACCAACCCTGAAGAAGTCGGCGCTGCCTCTTTTGATTATTTGATGTATTCCGGCTACGTCACGCTGGCGTATTTATGGCTGCGCGCGGCAGAAGTTGCTGAGCAGAAATTGCAGGGGGGTAGCGAAGAAAGCGACTTCTATACCGCCAAGTTAGAAACTACGCGGTTTTATTTTGATCGCATCCTGCCCCGTATTCATACCCTGGCTGCAACTATCCGGGTCGGGGCTGATTCATTAATGACCATGGATGAACAAAGGTTTGTCGTCGGTCTGGAGATAAGCTAGTGGCAGAAAACAATCGTAAGTTATCCGACGAAGATATGGCGCGGGTTGACGAATATCTGTCCTCGCCCATTCATCAGGTAGAGCGTAAACCCTATCGGCCATGGCTTCTCCTGGCGGTGCTGTGGGTAGTGGTGGCTGCGATGGGTGGTGTGGCCATGAGTTTCGCCTGGTATCACGGCCTTTTATAAACCTCAGGCAACTATAAAAGATGAGGATTTATAAAAGACTGGGTCCAGGCAGCTAGTGCGTGCCCTGATTCCGGGCCAACGGTTTTACTCATTTTACAATTACCGCTAGAATCCCCTGTCCAAATTTGATGCTGGGTTGCTGAGTTGGCAGATTATTTGCTATCTGCCGTGAGCTAATCCGATTCATTCATTACTACTGTCTTGCAAGCGTTTTGCAGCGGTGTCAAACACGAGATAACTATGAGTCTTCATACCAACTATCCTGAAATTCGCGATGCCGTCGCCAAACTCTGTAGCCAGTTCCCGGGCGAATACTGGCGAGGACTGGACGACACATCAACTTACCCAAGCGAGTTTGTTCAAGCCCTGACCGATGCCGGGTTTTTGTCGGTGCTGATTCCTGAGCAATACGGCGGTGCCGGTCTGCCCATCGAAGCAGGATGTGTGATTCTCGAAGAAATTCATCGCAGTGGCAGTAATGCCGGTGCCTGTCATGCTCAGATGTACACCATGGGTACGCTGTTACGCCACGGTAACGATGAGCAAAAGAATAAATATTTACCCGGTATTGCCGATGGCTCCTTACGCTTACAAGCCTTTGGCGTCACCGAACCCACCAGTGGCACGGATACCACACGCATTCGTACCAAAGCCGTGCGCGATGGTGACGACTACATTATCAACGGCCAGAAAGTATTTATCTCCCGCACCGAGCATTCTGATTTGATGATTTTGCTGGTACGCACCACGCCCCGCGAGGAATGTAAAAAACCCTCCGATGGCATGTCGGTATTTTTAGTCGATATGCGTGAAGCGGTGGGTAATGGACTAACGATCAACCCGATTAAAGCCATGATCAACCACTCCACCACGGAATTGTTTTTCGATAATCTCCGAGTGCCAGCGGCCAATCGCCTGGGTGAAGAAGG
>CALLDA010000210.1 GCA_937998635.1 uncultured Pseudomonadales bacterium | reverse complement strand
CAGAATCACGCAGATTAAGGGCGTGAGCATGGCCCTGGGAGCCGTAGCCAATAATGGCAACTGTCTTGCCTCGAATAATTGAAACATCGCAATCTTTATCATAATAAACCTGCATATCTATCCACCTGTTTTGATTAAATTTAGGGCCGTGGCCCGCCACATTTGAAATATTTATTGACTAATATTTCGGTCTTAAAAATACTTTTAAGCTTCGATAAACACGATTTATACCATCGAAATAACGATCGAATGCTTAGGGAGTTACAGTTTTAAAGATTTTTCCCCACGCACGATGCCGGATATCCCAGTACGCACCACTTCAAGAATAATCGCGTCACCCAGCGCCTCTATAAAGGAATCGAGCTTGCTACTGTTTCCGGTCACCTGCACAACATAAGTCGTTGGCCCAACATCAACGATCTGACCTCGAAAAATATCGACACAGCGTTTTATCTCCTCGCGCGCTGCCCCGCTGGCTCTGACTTTAAGCAGCATTAGCTCTCGCTCGATATGGGCACCGTCGGTAAGATCAAGAACTTTTACAACATCAACCAGCTTGTTTAATTGCTTGGTAAGCTGCTGGGTAATAACATCGTCACAATGCGTGGTCAGGGTCAATCGAGACAATGTCGCGTCTTCGGTAGGCGCCACCGTCAAGCTATCGATATTGTAACCGCGCTGGGAAAACAAACCCACCACACGAGACAGGGAACCGGACTGGTTTTCGAGCAATACTGAAATTATCCTCTTCATCAGGTGCGCTCCGTTTTGTTCAACCACATATCACGCATGGAACCCGGTGCTATCAGCATCGGATAAACGTGTTCATGCTGATCGACATTGATATCCAGAATGACCAGCCGATCTTTATGGCTGAAGCACTCTTCGAGACCGCTTTCAAGCTCGTCAAGATGATTAACCCGCAGACCAATATGGCCATAGGCCTCGGCCAATTTAACAAAATCCGGCAACGAATCTTCATAAAGCACATGGGAGTAACGGCTGCCGTACTGCATATCCTGCCACTGCTTAACCATGCCCAAAGCCTGGTTATTGAGAATAATAATTTTTACCGGCAGTTGATGTTGTGTGCAGGCCGAAAGCTCCTGTATACACATCTGAATACTACCCTCGCCAGTGATACAGGCCACCTGAGCACCGGGCAGAGCCATTTGCACACCCATGGCCGCAGGCAGACCGTAGCCCATGGTGCCCAAGCCACCGGAGTTAAACCACTGGCGTGGTTTATCAAACAAGTAATACTGGGCCGCGAACATTTGGTGCTGGCCGACGTCAGAGGTGATATAGGCTTTGCCATCGGTGACCTTGTAAAGTGCTTTGACCGCATCCTGAGGCTTGATCAGTTTTCCGTCACTTGGTTCATAACGTGGTTTGGTATACAGACCGTGTCGCTCACGCCAACCCTCTATCTGCAACCACCAATCTGCAATCGCTGATTCATCAGGCGTGTCTTTGATCTCACCAAGCAAAGCAATCATGTCATTCAACACGGAATGACATGGGCCAACGATGGGAATATCGACCTGCACCGTTTTAGAGATAGACGAGGGATCCACATCGATATGAATGATTTTTGCAGACGGACAAAACTTATCCACCGAATTGGTTACTCGATCATCGAAGCGCGCACCGATGGCTAAAATCACATCGGCATGGTGCATAGCAGTATTCGCCTCAAATGTGCCATGCATACCCAACATACCGAGGAATTGCTTATCTGTACCGGGAAAACCACCCAGTCCCATCAAGGTATTTGTTACCGGGTAATTAAGTTTTTTCGCCAACTCGATTAACTGCGCCGAAGCGTTACCCAGCACCACACCACCGCCGGTATATATCACCGGTCGTTTAGCAGAGACCAGCAGATTTACGGCGCGTTTGATCTGGCCAGCATGACCTCGCACTGAGGGCTGATAGGAACGGATTTTGACCTTGTCGGGAAAATGATAAGGCACTTTGGTATTCGGATCGGTGACGTCTTTCGGAATATCAACCACCACCGGGCCGGGCCGGCCACTACCGGCTATATAAAAAGCCTTAGCAATGGTTTCAGCAATGTCGGCCGGATTCTTAACCAGAAAACTATGCTTCACCACCGGTCGGGAGATACCGATCATATCGGTTTCCTGAAAAGCATCCTCGCCAATTTTTTCCTGGGGCACCTGACCAGAGATTACGACGATAGGAATAGAGTCCATATAAGCCGTTGCTATGCCAGTTATGGCATTTGTGGCTCCTGGACCAGAGGTGACAAGCGTTGCGCCAACTTCACCTGTTGCCCGTGCATAGGCATCCGCCGCATGCACTGCGGCCTGCTCGTGACGCATCAGGACGTGCTTGACGTTGTCCTGTCGGAATAGCGCATCGTAAATATGCAGCGCCGCGCCACCGGGGTAGCCCCACAAATGTTTAACACCCGCGTCATGCAACGCGCGAATAAGGATTTCACCACCGGAAAGAAGTTCCACAAGCCTGACCTCAGCTACCAAAAATACGTTTGTTAAAACCGTGTTTTAGAACCAGGTGGGCGCAATAGCTGAAACATCACAAGAAACTTGCGTAGGCAATACCGCAGTCAACGCTAAGCGTGGTTTCGACTGCTGCAGGCAAGGTGGGTTAACATTGCCTTTATTCTGTAGATGACCAGCGAGCGCTGTTTTCGCCCATCCAGTTACCCGCATTTTGCGACGAGAAAGTATCCCATGCACAATACGCTTCGTAAGGCGCGCACCGTACTCATTTAGTTCCGTTTAGTCAACAATATAGGACCTTGAGAGGGCATCCATATAAACAATTACGACAAAATGTAGCCTATAGCGCATCTTTGAACCGAAAAACTCGCTAAAATAAAAACACTGTTTGAATTTAAAAGGGATTAAGCAATGAAAATAGTGCCACTTTTTTTACTACTGGCCTTTGTTAGCTTCACTGCCAGTGCCGGTAAGTTCTATAAATGGGAGGATGATGACGGCGTTGTTCACTATACCGCCATTGCCCCAGCTCATAGAGCAAGCGAAATAATCAACACTCAATCCGGTGAACATAAGTCCTCTAGTAGCAAACAAGCCAATGTTAAAACTGAGGCCGAGAAAAAAGTGGCAAAGGACCACGCAGAACAGAAAAGGCCCGCTGAGCAAAAAAAACCTAAAACTACACCGCCTACCGAGCAGGAATTAGCAAAAAACCGTGAACAAACCGAAAAGAAATGCGCCATCGACCGAAAGAATTTGGAAACCCTGAGCACCCGTCCCCGGGTACGTATCGAAGACCCGGACACCAAACAGTTACGCTACCTCTCACCCGAAGAGATCACCTCAAAAAAAGAACGTGCGAAAAACAATATCGATAAATTTTGTAGTTAGCGTTTAATTTCGGACATCCAGGCCCCACTGTATCGGCAGATATCCCAGCTACCGCTCACAATAACGCATTCTCTGATTGCCTTTTCTCTGTAAAATAACTGCCATCCCTCCCTGTTAAGAATATCAGGAACTCTTTGATGTCGATATTTGATGCCCTCTCGCGCCCTAAATGGCGCCATAAGAACCCAGACATCCGTAAAAAGGCCATCGCTAAGCTAGAGGATCAGACCCTGCTCCTTGAGGTTGTCAATGTCGATACCGACCTCGAGGTTCAGTCCACTGCCCTGGCTCAAATCACCGATCAAAATATCCTCGACACCATCATTGATAATCTCAGCGAATCCCTTCCGGCAATGCTTCAGCAGCAGGCCCGTAGTCAAGCCCTCGAACAGCTCTTGCCCGAGGGGAAAAACACCAATAGTGAGCAGCTCGCGAATATTCATGATGACTCCACCCTAATCCGTATCGCCAGCCTTAGTGACGATACTCAGTTAATCTCAGCAGCAATTACGCAAATCGAGGATGAAGAATTTCTCAAAGATGTTGCCAGCAACCATGGCCTGGCAAAAGTGCGTCTCCAGGCAGCTCAAGGCATCAGCAATACGAGCACTTTAAAGGCGCTAATGGCAGCCACAAAGGGGCGTGACAAAGCCATTTACCGCCACTGTAAAACGCTGCTTGATCAACACCACGCCGACCAGCAACTTAAAGCGGAACAGCAGCGACAAATACAAAAGCTGGCTCAAGCAGCTCAGCATTTAGCTAAGGCAGCAGATTCTCCTGAATACAATGCTCGCTACCATATACTTGAACAACAATGGGCAACTCTGGGCGCGTTAGCCAGCGCCGAACAACAGGAACAATTTCAGCAAGACCTGCTTGTCTGCGCCCAACGCCTGGCCTCTATTGCCGAAGCTGAAACCAGCGAAGCACACAAACAACTCGAACAAGCCGAAGCCAGCCGGGCCTTCCACACTCTGCTTGCTGAACTGGAAGCCCTTAATCAGACGCCAGCATTGTCTGCAGATCGCCACGACATCTCACAGCTCAGCACACTGCTGGATGACATTGACAGCCGCTGGCAGGCAGCCAGTAAAATCTGCGCGCCTCCAACAGATCTGGCCAATACTTTCAGAACCAATAGCAAACCCTGGCGTTCTATTTTAAGCACCCTGCAAACTCTGATCGACAAAAAAGCCAGGCTAGAGCGAGCATTACGTGAGGCACAAAATCATGACCATTCTGATTATCAGTCCTTACAGCGTCAGATTGAGCTGATGCAAAAGTTACTCGCCACTTTGCCCTGGCCCGAGTCACACAGCGCAAGTGTACCTTCACAGCTAAATCAGCTTAAACAAGCGCTCAGGCAACTCAAGACCCACCTCAGTAGCCTTGATAAGAAGCAGGAACAACATCGCATACACGCAGAGACTGCCCTCAACAATATGCGTATGGCGCTGGACGATAAGCGCAGTAAGGATGCCAGTCGCGCCTATAACAAAGTCAAACAAGCTCTGAAGTCTCTGCCCCATAAAATCCAGCAAGACATAGACGAACAACTAAGGCCACTAAGCCTTCAGCTGAGCGAGATTCGCGACTGGCAGGACTTTGCTCTCGAACCCAAAAAGATCGACCTGTGCGCAAGTATGAAAAGCCTTATAGGTGTAGCAGATGACGCTGAAACACTCGCTGCCAAAATCCAGACCCTTCAAGATGAATGGAAATCACTGGGCGTACTGCCTCATGGTTCCCGCGAACAGGAGCTGTGGAAAGCATTCAAAACTGCAGCCGATGAAGCCTGGCTGCCCTGCAAGGCTGCGTTTGCCGAACAGGCAAAGATAAGACAGGCAAACTTCGAAAGCCGAATGGCGCTGGTGGGTCAATTAAAAGACTATGAAAGCCAGATGGCCTGGCCAGGATCCCATGCAACCGAGGGGTCTGAGCAAACAGCTAGCGAAGAGGCGACCCTCAGTTCAAAACCCGCTTGGCCCCTGGTCCAGCAAACCCTCGATAGCGCCCGGGAAGCTTTTAAAAATATTCAGCCGGTAGACCGAGATGGCGAAAGAAAAAGCCAGAAAGCCTTCCGTGCCATTTGCGATCAAATATACCAGCACATTAAAGATGAATATCAGCGCAATATCCTTTTCAAGCAACAACTTGTCGAAAAGGCTGAGACACTGCCAAACCTGGAAGAACTACAGGATGCCATCGACCAGGCCAAACATCTTCAGCGCGACTGGAAAGACATTGGCATGACGCCAGTGAAGATCGACCGCAAACTTTGGAAAGCATTCCGAGAAGCCTGCGATAGAGTATTTGCCCGTCTCGACGAACAACGGGATCAACGCAAAGCCGAAGTCGATGAGCAAGTCACAAAGGCCGAAGCCTTACTTGAGCAGGCTCATACCCTGTTAAATTCAGATGACGATGATCAGCGCTTACGACTAAAAAAAGATTTAGCAGAATTGACACAGCAATTTCATAATATCGAATTACCTGACAAAATTCAGCAGCGCCTGAGTAAACATTTTAACGATATTGGTAATAAAGCAGAAATCGCTATCAAACAAATCCGCGCTAAGCGCGAACAGGCAAACTGGAATTACCTGAGCGACAAAATACGGGCCTGCTCGCTGAAAAACACCGACCCGGACACCGCCAACGCGCTATGGCAACAACAAGGTGAGCTTCCCAAAGGGATCAATACAGAAATTCTGGAAGCATTCTGGCAGCAAGGCCCGTCTTCGGACAGCGATGAACAACTCCGCGAAGCCTGCATCGCCCTCGAAATATTTGGTGAACTAGAATCACCCGCAGAAGATAAAACAGCACGCATGAACTATCAGATGCAGCGGCTGGTAAAAGGCCCAGGAAAGCAAACGCCACAAGCTACGCAAACCTTACAAAGCAACATCAACGACTTTATTGGTTTACGCCCAGCCAGCGACTGGGCGCAACGGTTCTGTCTAAACCTGGAAAAAATCAGAACTTAAGTCTGCTCTTAATTAGCAGTAAACTCCAATTTATCTCCCGACATATCGACATTGATGGTTTCTCCAGAGCTAAAATCACCACCCAACACTGCCTGGGCCAAAGGGTTTTCGATTAACTGCTGAATGGCCCGCTTTAACGGCCTGGCCCCATAGACCGGATCAAATCCCGCGTCGCAGATAATACCCAGCGCCGCCTGGCTAATTTCAAAACCCAGATCCCTATCAGCCAGTCGACCTTTCAATAAGCCCAGTTGAATTTCAGCAATACCCCGAATTTGCTCCTTAAGCAAAGGATGAAAGACCACCACCTCATCAACCCGGTTAATAAATTCCGGACGAAAGTGCAGCCCCACAACATCCATCACCGCAGACTTCATGGCTTCGTAATTATCTTCACCGGCGAGATTTTGAATAATGTCAGAACCCAGGTTCGAGGTCATCACAATCACCGTGTTACGGAAATCGACCGTGCGGCCCTGGCCATCGGTGAGTCGGCCATCATCCAACACTTGCAGGAGAATATTGAACACATCGGGATGAGCCTTCTCCACTTCGTCGAGCAATAAGACGGAATAGGGTCGCCGACGAACCGCTTCGGTCAGATAACCACCCTCCTCGTAACCCACATAACCTGGAGGCGCGCCTACCAAACGGGCGACCGAATGCTTCTCCATAAATTCTGACATATCGATGCGCACCATCGCATCGTCACTATCAAACAAGAAGGTCGCCAAAGATTTACACAATTCAGTTTTACCGACACCAGTAGGCCCGAGGAATAAAAACGAACCATTGGGTTTGCTGGGATCAGATAAACCAGCCCGTGATCTACGCACCGCGTTCGCCACGGCGATAACCGCTTCATCCTGGCCTATCACCCGTTCGTGCAAGGCCTCTTCCATACGCAATAATTTATCGCGCTCACCTTCAAGCATTTTGGAAACCGGGATACCCGTCCACTTGGACACCACCTCGGCGATTTCCTCTTCAGTGACTTTGTTACGAAGCAGACTTTTTTGCGGCATTTCTGAATCGTTTTCTGCTGCGCTCACTGAGGCCAACTGGCCCTCTAAACCGGGAATTACGCCGTACTGTAGCTCGGACATTTTCTCAAGATTTCCGGCACGGCGCGCAGCATCCATATCTAGCCGCGCCTGTTCGAGATCACTTTTAATTTGCGCAGAACCCTGGACGACGGATTTTTCAGCTTTCCATATTTCTTCAAGATCAGAAAACTCTACATTTATTGCAGCGATATCCTGCTCCAGTTTCTCCAGTCTTTTTAGCGAGGCTTCGTCCTTATCTTTTTTGACCGCCTCCCGCTCGATTTTTAACTGAATTAAACGACGCTCCAGACGATCCATTTCTTCTGGCTTAGAGTCAATCTCCATACGAATACGGCTGGCCGATTCGTCAATAAGATCAATGGCTTTATCGGGTAATTGCCGGTCCGTGATATAGCGCTGCGATAATTTTGTCGCCGCGATAATCGCAGAGTCAGTGATATCGACCCCGTGATGCACCTCGTAGCGCTCTTTCAAGCCACGCAGGATAGCGATGGTGTCTTCTTCCGAAGGCTCTTCCACCAGGACTTTCTGGAAGCGCCGCTCCAGAGCCGCATCCTTCTCAATGTACTGTCGATACTCGTTCAAAGTCGTGGCACCGACACAATGCAACTCACCTCGCGCCAGTGCTGGCTTAAGCATATTGCCCGCATCCATTGCGCCTTCGGCTTTACCGGCACCGACCATGGTGTGAAGTTCATCAATAAATAAAATGATCCGGCCTTCCTGCTTACCTAGTTCGTTGAGCACGGCTTTTAGGCGCTCTTCAAACTCACCACGGAATTTAGCACCCGCTAAAAGAGATCCAAAATCCAGCGATAGAACCCGCTTATCTTTGAGGCCTTCAGGCACCTCACCATTAATAATTCGCTGAGCAAGGCCTTCAATAATGGCGGTTTTACCGACCCCAGGCTCACCGATTAACACCGGATTATTTTTTGTTCTCCGCTGCAAAACCTGAATGGTTCGTCGAATCTCATCGTCCCGACCAATCACCGGGTCGAGCTTGCCCTGTTCGGCACGCTCGGTGAGATCAATGGTGTATTTATCCAAAGCCTGCCGATTTTCTTCAGCCTCGGGATTATCAACCGATTCCCCACCACGCACCTGCTTGACCACCTCTTCCAGGGCCTGCTTGTTGCCAGTCTTGTTTAAAGTCTTTGCCAGATCATCATTATTATCGAATGCAGCCAGCAACACTGTTTCGCTAGAAATAAATTGATCGCCCTGCTGCTGGGCCTGTTTGTCGGCAAGATTTAACAGACGAGTTAAACCCGCAGAAACATTAACATCTCCGGTAGCCGATGAAAGCTTGGCAAAATTATCCAGCTGGCGCTCAAGATCAGACTGCAGAGCCTTAATATCAAAGCCTGCCTGCACCAACATCGGCTGCACACTGCTACCCTGCTGATTTAGCATTGCTAACAGTACATGCGCCGGTTCTATCGCAGTATGGTCACGACCCACTGCCAGAGACTGAGCATCGGCCAAAGCGTTTTGTAACTGATTGGTTAAGCGTTCCTGTCGCATCTAAACCCTCACATCAAAGCAAATAAGATTGATCAATATGTGGGGTTAAAAAATATATTTACAATCACCACGAGATTAATTTTTGTTTTAGATCAAATGTCCTGGGTTTGGATTGCGGAAAATATCGATAATAATCAGGTAAGTGATAAATAGGTGACAATTATTTTCGAAACCTGATAAAAGGTATTTCTTCGAATTCAGGATTATTTATTCAGGGTTGTTTGTAGTTCCGTCTGAAATTGAAATATCCGACTTATTAAAACCACATAACTATCGAGGCTTTGCTACTACCGCGAGGTGCCGTCAGGACCAGCCCTTCTAAATTTAGTGCGCTTATTATGAATAATCTTCGAGCCTGACAACATCAAAAGCTGGCTCTTCGTAAGGGTGAGTTCGCTTTAACGCATTGATCACAGCAGTTATTATTTTTTCTTCGCAGAGCAATTCAACTTTGTATTCTCTAACCGTTGTTAATTCATCTTGCTGACCAAGGTGAGGCTTGCTGCCAGGAAGAGGCCTGAACTGCCCTTCCCCTAAAGTTTGCCAGCAGCAGTGATCATAATCTCCCTGACGTCCTGCCCCAGCAGCAAACACGGCTTCTTTAAGCGATGTCAAATGGGTTTCGGGTACATAAAAACAAAGCTTCAACAAGGACATCAATTGGCCTCATTCTTACAGCGGTAATTAAGATACGTCCAATTAATACAGCAGGTTAAAAAACTTACGCTGATAATCCACCGCCACAGGGTCGCCTTTGCCAAGCCCTGCAAGAGCGTCAAGAAAGGCCTTCTTTGCACCACCATCTTTAAATTCCCGATCCGATTTAAGTACGGTGAACAGCAAGGCCAGGGAATCTTTGAATTGATTGACCTGGCTCAGCTGTAAAGCCAGCTCAAAGGCCAATTCGAAATTATCGGGTTCCGCACTCAATCGTTCCTCAAGGACTTTAATCTCGGGAGATTTACTTGACTCGCGTTTTAGCGTTATCTGATCAAGCAATTGTTCATGCTCTGCGGTTCGCTCCTCCTGGGGGATGGCATCCATGACGGTTTGGGCTTCATCACAACGGTTTAACTGCATTAAGGTATAGGCCAATGACATGGCAATGTCGTAGCGCGGGGATTCGGCATACACAGGCTGTAGGTCAGCCAGCGCGCCCTCAAAATCGCCATCAGCAAGTTTTTGCTGGACGCTTGCCAACACATCTTCGCCCCCAGCACCCAGATGTTGAGCGAGTTTTTCACGAACACCCGCTTCGGATTCGGCACCCTGAAAAGCATCAATGGGCTGGCCGTCTTTCATAAAAATCACGGTGGGTAAACTGCGAATACCGAACTGTCCGGCTATCTGCTGTTGTTCATCCGCATTGACTTTAGCCAGCAGAAACACGCCGTTAAACTCCTTGACTAGTTTTTCTAGTATCGGCATCAGCGCCTTACAGGGCGCACACCAGTCGGCCCAGAAATCGATGACCACCAGGCGCTTTTGCGACTCTTCAATAAGAAACTGCTGAAAATTTTGCTCATCAATGTCTACGATATTGTCTACCATTTGTTCACTCATTGGACATATACCCTTGCGTTTCTGAATAGGCGTAACCAGGCACCATCTTCCTGCCAGGCTCCGTTTACCTGGTCACCTTTTGGATACCAGGAGTTCGTGACCGCTCGAAACACTCGTTCCGGATGCGGCATCATAATTGTTACCCGGCCATCTACTGTGGTAAGACCCGCCAGCCCCCCTGGTGAGCCATTGGGGTTTGCGGGATATTGTTCCGTCACCTGCCGATGATTGTCAGCATAGCGCATTACCGCTATTCCGGATTGCTCGATAGCTGCCAGCGCATCGCCGGGGGATTCACTGTCTGGAAATTCCGCTCGACCCTCACCATGGGCCACGGCAATGGGCAGATAAGAACCCGCCATGTCTTCTAACAATACGGATGGGGATGATTCCACTTTTATCAAGGCTACTCGTGCTTCGAACTGCTCGGAGGTGTTGCGCACAAAACGCGGCCACAGTTCGGCACCGGGAATCAATGATTTCAAATTCGACAACATCTGGCAGCCATTGCAGACACCCAGTGTGAAACTGTCAGGGCGATCAAAATACGCGGCAAACATATCCCGCACCTGGGGCTTATACAGAATTGTTTTCGCCCAACCCTCACCGGCACCTAAGACGTCACCGTAGGAGAAACCGCCGCAGGCGGCTAAGCCTTTAAAGTCGGCAAGATCAACGCGACCAGCAATAATATCGCTCATGTGGACATCGACGGCGGTAAAGCCTGCTCGGTCAAAGGCCGCAGCCATTTCTAGTTGACCGTTAACGCCTTGCTCCCTAAGCACTGCCAGGCGAGGCCGGACGCCAGTATTAATAAAGGGCCCGGCAATATTTGCGGTAATGTCTTCGTTAATATCAAAGCTGGCGTGGACATTAAGGCCGGGGTTATCTCGACCTATCTGCTCAAACTCCTGTTTGGCGCAATCGGGATTATCCCGCAGGGCTTGTATGCGATAACTGGTTTCTGCCCAGGTTTGTTGTAACTCAGCTCTAGGCTGATCGAACACCACCTGTCCTCGCCAGCTGATTTGCACGCTATCGCGCTTATTTAATGTGCCTATAGAGTGAAGCACATCGGCCAAACCGAACTCAGCAAACTGTGCGAGAACCCTGTCAATATTCGGCCCCCTCACCTGTAAAACAGCGCCCAGCTCCTCAGTAAATAACAGCCCTGCGCAATCGTTCGAGTCTGCATCGGGTAAGTGAATATCAATACCGACGTGACCGGCAAAACTCATCTCGACTAGAGTCGTAAACAAACCGCCATCCGAACGGTCATGGTAGGCAAGGATCTCGCCTC
>CALLDA010000209.1 GCA_937998635.1 uncultured Pseudomonadales bacterium | reverse complement strand
ATTTAAGTCGCCCATTGATGGCAGCCCGGTGTTTCTTGACCCCGAGCGCTCGATACAGGTACAGCGGGATCTGGGTGCCGATGTAGTGATGGTCTTCGATGAATGTACGCCTTACCCAGCCGATGAAAAGCAGGCGCGGGAATCCATGGAGTTGTCGATGCGTTGGGCGCTACGCAGCAAGCAGGCTCACGGTGATAATCCGGCGGCTCTGTTTGGCATTGTTCAGGGTGGTATGCATGAAAACCTGCGGCGGCAATCGGCCCAGAGCTTGAAGGATGTCTGCGTGGATGGTGACTGCGGCTTCGACGGTTACGCTATCGGCGGTTTATCGGTAGGCGAACCCAAGGAGGATATGATTCGGGTCCTCGATTGTTTGCAAAGCGAACTACCTGAGGATAAGCCGCGTTACTTGATGGGTGTCGGCACCCCGTCGGATATTCTCCAGGCCGTGTTGCGGGGTGTCGATATGTTCGATTGTGTGATGCCGACCCGCAATGCCCGCAACGGTCATCTGTTTACTAGCGAGGGGGTGGTGAGAATCCGTAATGCCCGCTTCCGGGACGATACCCAGGCGCTGGATAGCGAGTGCGATTGTTATACCTGTCAAAATTTTACTCGCGCCTATCTATACCATCTCGACAAGTGCAAGGAAATTCTCGGTGCGCAACTTAATACCATTCATAACCTGCGTTACTACCAGAATTTTATGAGCAAAATTCGGGGCGCGATTAGAGAGCAAAAGTTGACAGAATTTGCTCGATCTTATTTGCTTAAATCGGGTGGGCGCTAAAGATTACCGACAGTGCTCGGCGATTAAACGGCGCTAGCTAGACTGGTGATCTTGACCCGACTCGGGTTTCTTTGGTGAGTGAGGGCAATTGCCCTATAATGCGCCGCTTTTACAGGAAGTTAGTCGCCTTCATGAATCGTTACCCGCTCTGGAAATACTTGCTGATAGCCACAGTTGTGGCTTTGGGTTTTACCTACGCTGCAGCCAACCTTTACGCCCCTGATCCGGCTATACAGATTTCTGGACAGAGCAGCGCCATGGTGATGGATGATACGGTGCTCGAAAATGCGTTGTCTAAATTGAGCGAATCCAACATCGCTTATTTTGGCGAAACCCTGACTGAGCGGAATATTCTTATCCGCCTGGAAGAAGCTGGCCAGCAATTGGCAGCAAAAAGAATCATCCAGGAAGCCCTGGGACTGGACTATGTGGTGGCCCTAAATCTGGCCGAAACAACGCCGGAAGGCCTCGCTTCCATGGGCGCAAAACCAATGAAACTGGGGCTCGATCTCAGTGGTGGTGTGCACTTTTTGATGCAGGTGGACTCTAGTTCGGTCATTCTCAAAGATATTGAAACCCAGCTCGATGTGTTAAAGAAAGCGCTCCGGGAAGCCAAAATCCGTTATAAAACCGCAGGACTAGCAGAAGATCGCCTGGAACTTGGCTTTGTTAAAGAAGAGCAGCTGGATCAGGCATTGACCGTGGTGCGCCGGGATTTTCGTGATTTGTCCCCCCTTAGCAGTGAGCGTGATGGGCTATATTTACTGACGCTGACATTGAGCGAAAGTGCGCTTGACGAGAAGGTCGAATACGCGGTGAGTCAGAATTTGACCACCTTGCGAAACCGGGTCAATGAGCTGGGTGTTTCCGAACCCATTGTCCAGCGTCAGGGTCGAGATCGCATTGTTGTTGAACTGCCCGGTGTTCAGGATACTGCCGAGGCTAAACGTATCATCGGCAAAACGGCGAACCTTGAATTTCGTCTTGAAGCTCAACCGGGCAAAGTAACGGGTCGAGAAAAGTTTAAATTTCGCGATGAGAAATCTCGTGAGCGCGAGGCCTGGCTGGAAAAGAGCGTAGTGATAACGGGTGATCAGGTCACCAATGCCTCGGTTGGTTACGATGAAACTGGTACGCCTCAGGTCAATATCTCCCTCGACGGGGGTGGTGGGCGGGCCATGCACCATGCTACGCGAAACAATATTAAGCGACGTCTTGGGGTTTTGTTTATCGAATCAAAAGCGCGTCTGGAAATCCAGATCAATGAGGCCGGTGAGAAGGAATCGGTCGCTGTTCCCTACGTAGAGAAAAGCATTATCAGTCTGGCCACCATCCAGAGTGCCCTGGGTGTACAGTTCCGAATTACTGGTCTTGACGATCCAGAAGAAGCCTCCGAGCTGGCCTTGCTGCTGCGTGCCGGCGCCCTGGCCGCACCCATGCATTTTGTTGAGGAGCGGACTATTGGACCATCCCTGGGTGCTGAAAATATTGAAGTAGGCATCAACTCGGTGCAGATCGGCATGTTGGTGGTTTTGCTGTTTATGCTGGTCTATTACAAAGTGTTTGGGATTTTTGCCAACCTGGCGCTAGTGGTGAATCTGGTCTTGTTGGTGGCGGTAATGTCTCTGTTAGGTGCGACGCTGACTTTGCCGGGCATCGCTGGAATCGTGCTGACGGTGGGTATGGCGGTGGATGCCAATGTGCTTATTTTCTCCCGTATTCGTGAAGAGTTAGCTAACGGCGAAACCATACAGGGGGCGATCAACTCAGGTTACGAAAGAGCCTTTGTATCCATCGTTGATGCCAACCTGACCACCTTGATAGTTGCCGTGATTCTCTACGCTATTGGCTCCGGTCCGGTGCAAGGCTTTGCGGTGACGCTGTCGATTGGGATTTTGACGTCTATGTTTACAGCCATCATGGGTACCCGCGCATTGGCGAACCTGGTCTACGGCGGTCGCAATGTTAATAAACTCTGGATATAGACTATGACAACTCAACGTATCTATAACTTTATGGGGCAACGCAAGTTGGCGGCGATGGCCTCTGCGCTGCTGATCGTTATTTCAGTCGGCTCGCTGGCCAGCAAAGGTTTGGTGCTGGGTCTAGACTTTACTGGAGGCACCCTGATTGAGGTCGGTTTCGAGCGGCCAGTTGAAATTAACCCGATTCGAAGTCGCCTGGCGGATAGCCAGTTTAACGATCCGGTGATCGTACACTTTGGTAATGAAACAGATTTGCTGATTAAGCTACAGGGCGAACCCGCCGCTGATCTGGGTGATCGTGTGCTGGCATCATTACGCTCATCCGGTGAGGCGGTCGAGTTGCGGCGTATCGAATTTGTCGGCCCCCAAATCGGTGAGGAGCTTCGAGATGATGGCGGCCTGGGTATGCTTGCTGCCCTGGCCGTGGTGATGCTTTATGTGGCGATTCGTTTTCAGTACAAATTTTCTATCGGCGCCGTCACCGCCCTGATTCACGATGTGGTCATTGTTCTGGGTTTCTTTTCTGTGCTCAATATCGAGTTTGATCTCACCGTGCTGGCCGCAGTATTGGCTGTGGTGGGTTATTCGCTCAACGATACTATCGTCGTCTCGGATCGTATCAGGGAGAACTTTCGTGTCTTGCGGGTCGCTGATTCAGTCGCGGTGGTCAATGAGTCACTGAGCCAGACCTTGAGTCGAACTGTGATCACTTCGTTAACGACCTTGCTGGTGCTACTTGCGCTGCTCTTTTTTGGTGGCGAGTTGATCCATAACTTTGCTATCGCATTAATTGTTGGTGTCATCGTTGGTACCTACTCCTCAATCTATATCGCCGCCAACATGCTCCTGGCGCTGGGTATTTCCCGTGAGGACTTAATGCCGACCGAAAAAGAGGGCGCGGCATTTGATGACGGTATGCCCTGATAGCTGTTACTGGCGCCTGCATATCAGTATGTGGCTAATACTGCAGAGCTAATATTACAGAGCTAGCACTTTAGAGCTATCACTATAGGACTGTCGCTAGAGAAGGCCCGGGCCTGCTTTCTTAAGTTACGAAACTTCAATTTCCAGTTGCAGCCGCAGTGGTTTTTTTCGATATTCTAAATCCATCTTTAGCCATTCTTTTTTACTTTTTATCCCCCAGTTTTCCGTAGTTTTTAAGCTGTAACTATGCCTTAATCGGAACAAGCTATTTTTACGAGTAATTAGCAATAACACTTTAATTATACGGGAGATAATAATCATGACTGACCAGCATGTGCTCGATGGCGTACGCGTTCTGGATTTTACCCAGCATTTGGCAGGCCCTACGACAACCCGCTTAATGGCCGAAATGGGTGCCGAAGTGGTTAAGGTTGAACTGGCGCCCTGGGGCGATCAGGTGCGCAATGTCGGCTATGTTAAAGGTGGCCGCTCAGCGTACTTTCTGTCTCAGAATCGCGGTAAAAAGAGTCTCTGTCTTGACCCGAAAACTGATGCAGGTCGCAAAGTCTTGCTCGACCTGATACCCAAATTCGATGTGCTGGTTGAAAACTTTGCTCCCGGAGTGATTGGGCGGATGGGCCTGGATTGGGAGACCGTACACGCGCTAAACCCTGATCTTATTATGTGTTCCATTTCGACTTTTGGTCAGACTGGACCACTAGCGCATCGTCCCGGTTTTGATTATATCGGCCAGGCTTATGCCGGTGTGACCGGTTTGATCGGCGAGAAAGATGGCCCGCCCATTTTGCCGATGGTAGCTATGGGTGATGTGATGACCGGGGTGCATGGTTTGGCGGCGATCAATGCCGCTTTGTTTCGCCAGGCCAAAGGTGGGCCAGGGCAGCATCTGGATATTTCTTTGCTCGATAGTTACTTCCACTGCCATGAATCCAGTGTTGCGATGATCAGCGGCAGCGAAGGTCGCTTTGAGCCACCACGCGGAGGATCACACAGCCCGGGCCTCGCGCCTCTGGGTGCCTTCAAGGGCCATGATGGTTACATCATCATTATCGCGGTTTTGCACCAGTGGGATGCTTTGTTGGAAGTGATGGGCATGCCTGAGCTCGCCATTGATCCGCGCTTTGCAAAAATTAATGATCGCGTTAAGAATCGTTATGAGCTGGTCGAGATTATCGAAGGCTGGATTATGAGTTGTGACAGCGATGCTGATGTTATCGCTAAACTCGAGGAAAAACGCATTCCCGTGGCGCCGGTGCTGACCCTTAAAGAAGCCATGGAGCATCCGCATCTGATTGAGCGGGGCACGGTTCGAACTGTCACTGAGCGTGGTTTCGGCACTTTTCAGATGCCGGGCATGCCACTGCGATTTTCTGAATACGCCAATGATCTGGATCTGCAGGCGCCTTACCTGGGTGAACATAACCGGGAAACGCTGAAGGATTTACTGTCCTATTCCGATGATCAAATAGATCAGTTGGAGCGGGATGGTGCGATAAAGGCGGAGACTATTCCTGATGCGGCGGCCGGTTAGCGCAAAATGGTAGGTGTCCTGCGAGGTTTGGCTTGAACTGGTAAGGCCGACGTCTCAGTCGTTTGCTCCGCTTCTATGGTGGAAGTCGTTTGCAAGGGTAGCAGAGGGCTAAGGACACTATTTTTCGAGGCCACGGGCAAGCAAGGTAATCATCTCGTCGGCGACTTCCCTGGTGGTCATCTCGCCGTCAATTTGATACCAGCGAGTCATCCAGTTGATAGCGCCGAGCATGGTAAAGGTGACTATTTTGGGGTTGCACTGGCGCAGTGATCCGTCTTTGATCCCGCTTTCTACAATATTTCGTGTCGCGGTATCCAGTTCGATATAGAGAGGGTCAATCTGGGCCAGGTATTTATCGGACAGAGGTTCAGGGCCGGGGCTAGACACACAGCGACCAAACTCGTCATCAAAAACCGAGGTGAAGACGTGTATAAAACGTTTGAGTTTATCCGCGCCCGATAAATCAGAGCTCTGGATTTGTTCTATTTTTTCCAGCAACTGGGTTATTGCTGTGAGCAGGCATTGAAAGAGAATATCTTCTTTATTTTCAATGTAGTAATAGAGAGTCGGTTTAGTGACTTGCAGTTCATCAGCTAGTTCGTTGAGCGAGGTTTCGCGAAAACCTCGTTGATTAAACAGCCTCGCCGCAGTTTTTAAAATCGCCATTCTTTTCAGCTCGTGCTGAACATCTTTGCTCTGAATGGTTTTGCCCCAGCGGGTTTTACTGGTTTTGTTCATAAGGGCCTGGAAAGTTATTTTAAGAGGGCAGCTTATATTAAATAAGTGCCAATGGCTATTGTCAGGTAACTTAATCTACTCTTAGGTAGATTTCCTTAATTTTCTGATGGCAGGCTTTAAAACAAGGTTTTGTGTGAGTGTTATAGGGTTTCCTCTAACTTTCGATCAACTAGTCTGCCAGCATTATTCTAGGGGTAACAATATCGACCCAGCTCGGTGATTATCTTTAACCTGGCCTGGGGAGTAGCCACTGTGCTTAGCCTCAAACGACAAGCGCGGAGCCCGCCAGGAAAACTGCTGAATGCCCTTGTTTTGCTATTCAGGTAGGGATACATTGATCGGCTTTTGGTATTGAGGGCGGCACCTGCTTGGTGTTCCTATGGTAGACACACAACTTATCAATCAACCTTTCCCGCCGCTGACAGTTGATGTCGAAGTGTGGCAATTGAAGTTTTTTGCTAAAGCGGTGGGGGAAACCAACCCCATTTACTTTGATGAAGAGGCGGCTCAGCAAGCCGGTCACAGGTCAATCCTGGCGCCGCCTACCTATGCTGTGACCCTTGGTTGTGCGGTGCCTGACCCCTTTGCTCGTACGCGGCAGTTGGGTATGGATGTCACCAAAATTCTGCACAC
>CALLDA010000208.1 GCA_937998635.1 uncultured Pseudomonadales bacterium | reverse complement strand
AAAGCCCTCCCAGGGCTTAAGCTTTCTCAACAAACCCGTCTGTTAACAAGGCTATACTTGGAACAAAATCCCACCTGAAAAGCAAATGATGCCGATGAATGAATTTGCCTTAATCAAGCGTTACTTTGAACGAAGTGACGCCGATAAGTCAGATCATAGTGGAGCTGTGCTTGAAGCGCCCATTCAAGGTGTCGTTCAGGGCATCGGCGACGATTGTGCTGTGCTCAGCACTGATCCCGATTACGAAACGGTAATGAGTACCGATACCCTGATAAGCGGTGTTCACTTTCCAGAGAACTCGGATCCGCGGCTAACAGCTCAGCGAGCTCTGCGGGTTAATTTGAGCGACATTGCGGCGATGGGCGGACAGCCGAGCGCCTTTCTTCTGGCTCTGACCTTACCGGAGCTAAATGAAACCTGGTTAGAAGGTTTCAGTCTCGGGCTTCGGCAAGTCTCTGACGCCTATTGCTGTCCATTGGTGGGCGGCGACACGATCCGAGGCCCCTTAAACATTACTATTTCGATATTGGGAACTGTACCTCGGGGCAGGGCGCTGTTCAGGGGCGGCGCGCAAGTGGGTGATGCCATTTATGTGACCGGCTGCCTGGGTGATAGTGCGGCGGGCTTAGGTCTGCTCGATTCGCCGGTTCAGGGAGATGGAAGCGAAGCTAGGTCGGTGGGCTACCTGAAAAAACGATATTGGCAGCCTTCCCCAAGGGTGTCGGAAGGCTTGATATTGCGAGACTATGCCTCCGCTGCAATCGATATATCTGATGGTTTGCTCGCCGATCTCGGTCATATATTGCGTGCTAGCTTAGTGGGAGCAGAGCTGACCCTGGCTTCAATTCCGCTGTCCGCCCCGCTGGTTGATACATGGGCAAAAACAAAAGCGATGACATTGGCGCTGACTGGGGGAGACGACTATGAACTTTGTTTTACCGTGCCAACAGACAAGGTGGCTATGCTTGAGCTAAAGGTTCGGGAGGGGCTTCTGAGCGCTCATCGCATTGGTGAAATTAGCGCCAAAGAGGGGCTGATTTGTCGCGACGTGAACGGTATTGTGGTTGATTTCTCCGATGCGGGTTACCAGCATTTTTAATAGACAGCGATAATTATGACTCCGTCACCTGATGCCAAAAACTCTCGCTCCCAGGGCCCTGACTCAAACAGTCCCAGCGCCGAAGCACCTGGTGCTGAACTGCCTAATTCTGAATTACCTGCTTCTGGACAAGTAGCCCCTGAATTATCAGCACCGACGTTAAAGTCTCTGTGGCGGGATCCCATGATGCTGTTGGCTTTTGGCTTCGGCAGTGGTTTGTCGCCAAAAGCACCAGGCACGGCTGGTTCGCTATTGGCTTTGTTGTTTATGCCGATCCTGGCTTTATTACCAGCCTGGGCCTATTGGTGCATGCTAGTGCTAGCTTTTGGCGCTGGGGTGGTGATTTGCAATTATGCTGATCGGCGCTTAACTGGACATGACCATCCCGGTATAGTCTGGGACGAATTCGTCGGTCTTTGGTTAGCCCTGGCTAGTGTCCCCGCCAGCTGGGGGTGGTGGTTAGCAGGCTTTCTGGTATTTCGCTGTTTTGATATCTTTAAGCCATGGCCTATAAGTGTGATCGATCGCAAAGTCGGTGGAGGCTTCGGTGTTATGCTGGACGACCTAATTGCAGGGTGTGGCGCATGGCTGGTAATGATGGGATTGGTATGGTTTTTATGACGCTTCGAGATAATAAATTTCGGAGATTCCAGTTTGGCGGCAAATACTTTGTTGCCGTATTCGCGCTGCTTTTACTGCTGTCTAGCAAACTGTGGGCGGGGCCAGAAATTATTGCCAATGGCTTGTTTACCAATAAAGCGATGCTCACGATCGATGGTAACACCCGGTTTTTAAAAGCCGGTGAAACCAGCCCCGAAGGGGTTAAGTTGCTTCGTAGCAGCAGCAAGCAGGCTGTTATTGAGATCGATGGTAAGCCGGTTACCTTGAAGGTTTCGCAACGTATTTCGTCGAGTTTCAAGGCGGCAGAGCGAACAGTGGTGAATTTATCGCGCGGCAAAAACGGGCATTTCTATGCCAGGGGCGCTATCAATGGTTATCCTGCGAGTTTTATGGTCGATACCGGTGCAACATCGATCGCAATGAATCAAAATCACGCCAGGAAGTTCGGTATTGATGTAAGCAAAGGTAGGGAATCCGCTGCCAGTACCGCCGGCGGGATTGTTAAAACCCATATGGTTACCCTTCAGAAAGTCAGTGTCGGTGGCATAACCGTGCACAATGTGCCTGCGTCAGTTGTCGATGGTGATTTCCCGGCGCAAATCTTGTTGGGTAATTCCTTTCTGAGTCAGGTCGATATGAGTGAACAGGCTGGCGTACTGGTTTTGAAGAAGAAGTTTTAGGTTCCTGTAAACTCTGAGTCTCTGTAAGCTCCATTACGCTGTAGCTTCTTGTGACGCAAATGCTTTCTGAAAACCAAATAAATTCCTACAAAACGCACTAAGAAATTTAATCACTTATACCTATAATTGTGGGATATCCGCAGCGTCGCTGCGCAAGAATCTTTACAGTTTTGATTTGAGGGCAGCATGTCCGGATTAGCTAAACGCATTATTCCCTGTCTTGATGTGGACGAGGGCCGAGTTGTAAAAGGCGTACAGTTTGTTGATATTCGCGATGCCGGTGACCCGGTTGAGGTGGCGCGTCGCTACGATGAAGAAGGCGCGGACGAAATCACCTTTCTTGATATCACCGCCAGCCACGAGCAGCGTGATACCACGATTCATACTGTCGAAAGCATTGCCAGTGAGGTGTTTATCCCACTCACAGTCGGGGGTGGTGTACGGACTTTGGAGGATATTCGTGCCCTGTTGCGAGCTGGAGCAGACAAAGTGGGGATTAACTCGGCTGCCGTAAAAAACCCGGAATTTGTTAAGCAGGCAGCGGATAAGTTTGGCTCTCAATGCATTGTTGTTGCCATTGATGCCAAGCGGGTTAGCCCCGATGGCAGCCCAGAGCGCTGGGAAATATTCACCCACGGTGGTCGCGAACCCACGGGTATAGATGCCGTAAAGTGGGCGCGAAAAATGGCCGATTATGGTGCCGGTGAAATATTGCTGACCAGTATGGATCGGGATGGAACTAAAAACGGTTTTGATCTGAGCTTGACTAAAGCGGTTTGCGACGAGGTTTGTATTCCGGTGATTGCCTCAGGTGGAGTGGGTAATTTGCAACACCTGGTTGACGGGGTGCAGCAGGGCGGTGCGGACGCAGTACTTGCGGCGAGTATTTTCCATTTTGCTGAGTACAGTATTCAGGATGCCAAAGACTATATGGCAGAGAGGGGAGTGGTTGTTCGTCAGGGGATAAGCACAGGTTAAGCGGCGGAGGGGTGAGCGTTTGGACAGCGGCCTATCAGGCCTGCACGGCCTGCAAGTCGGGCACTAATAATTTCAAAATCTTCGGATCGGCCCTGCTAACAAAGGCGAGGTAATCTTCAGTGCCTTTATCAGCCAGCTCGTGGGAGTCGTAAGGCCCCATTGAGAATCCTTCACGAGTCGTGAAATACCAGTTGTCGCCGAGTTTAAAGAAGCGGTTGCCCCGGTGGGGGATCTTCGAGTCTTGTGCTCGCTCGCTACTGCGTTTAATGCTGATTACCTGGTTCATGTTAGCCCCGCTTTGCGCTATGGTTTCATTTCTCTGCCTGTCTATTTACCGTCTTTGGCAATGAAATATAGCTTCCCAGGATTTCTTTCTACAGCAGGCTTAAGACTTATACCAAGTTATAGACTCTCAGTCCAACATTAGTTCCGTTTTTTTGACAGAATATGTAATCCTTTTAAGAGGTTAAGGGCTTCATATAATTGATTGTCGGTGGTCACGGGTTCGGATCGGTGCGGGCTTTCGCTGTCAGTTGGTTGAGCTTGACTGCTGAGGTGCTTGTCGAGATTTGCCTCGCGCATCTCGAAATTACTTTCAATGGTACGAATTTCAGCCCTTGCTACGAGAATGTCCGGGGTAATGCTGAGCGCCTGGATCGACCGGCCACCAGGTGTAAAATATCTGGCGGTAGTGAGCTTTATGGCGCGACCGTCCTCCAGGGGTAATACGGTTTGAACAGAGCCCTTGCCAAAGCTGTCTGTGCCCATAACTATGCCACGGCGATGATCCTGGATGGCGCCAGCGACTATTTCGGAAGCCGAAGCCGTGCCGCCGTTAATCAAAACCACTAGCGGGGTACCGTTGAGCATGTCACCCGGCGTTGCGGAAAACTGCTGCCTGGATGTTCGGTTTCTACCTTCGGTATAAACAATTAAGCCTTTGTCGATAAAGGCATCTGCTACTTCAACAGAGGCAGAAAGCAGGCCTCCGGGGTTGTTGCGGAGGTCCAGAACCAGACCTTTGAGGGGCTTGTCTGGCGATATTAATTGCTTCAGGCTTTTGTTAAGTTCACTGCCCGTTTGGGCCTGAAATTGTGCGATACGGATATAAGCAAAGCCTGGCTCAAGTATGCGATGGCGGACGCTTTTAATAGCAATTTGATCCCTGATGAGGGTGATATTAATGGGGCCTTCGCTATTTTCTCTGGCGATGGTCAGGGTCAGGCTAGTGCCTTTTTTACCACGCATAATGCCGATGGCATCTTCCAGACTCATACCTTGTACGGCATGTTCATTTAACTTGATAATCAGGTCGCCAGGCATAATCCCAGCTCGGGAAGCCGGGGTGTCGTCTATCGGGGAGATCACTTTTACATAGCCACCCTCCATGCTGACTTCAATACCAATACCGCCAAATTCGCCAATGGTTTGTTGCTGTATTTCATCAAAGGACTCCGCCTTCAGGAAGGAGGAGTGAGGGTCGAGTTCTGCGAGTAGACCGATGATGGCATTTTCTAGCAGGGTCTTGTCGTCAATCTCCTCCACGTAGGAAGATCGTATCTGTTCAAAAACCTGAGCAAAAAGCTGTAGCTCCGCCAGAGGCAGACGAGCATCTGATTCTGAGTCTTCGGGTTTTTCAGCTTCAGCGGCATTTGCGTTGATGGCTATTGCCAGGCTCGCGCAGCATAAAAAACGCATTATCGAAGTCATAACATTTCCGCCTTTTGAAGAAGGGTTTAGATCGAGGTGTGCGATTTGAGTCCACGGGAGTATTGGCATTTATTTAAGCTCCTGGTTTCAGCCAGCGTTTTGGATCAATGGCTTTACCTCGGTGTCGTATTTCAAAATAAAGGGCGCTGCGTTCAAGGCCGCCGGTATTACCTACCTGGGCAATGCCCTCGCCACTTGCCACCCAGTCGCCCGTCTCTTTGAGTAAGATTTGGTTGTGGGCGTAGAGGCTAAGATACCCCTCGCCATGATCAACAATCAACAGTAAGCCCTGGCCGCGCAAATAATCTGAGAATACTACACGACCGTAATGAATGGCTTTCACAGCGCTGGACTGTTTTGCCTCCACTAGCCAGCCCGACCATTTAAGCTGACCGTTGCGCGTGTTGCCAAAGCCATAGCGGATTCGTCCTCGCACCGGCCAGGGTAATTTTCCTCGTTGCTTTGCAAAGGGCGTTTCATTAGGAATAGACAGTTGCTGTATCTGTTGCTCCAGTTTGGCAATAATTTTTTCCAGTTGACTTCGCTCTAGCTGAAGTTTTTTCAGGCGGCTTTGGTCATTACTGAAGCGCTGATTAATGGTCGATAACAGGGTTTTTCGCGCCACTAATTGTTCGGCGAGTTGTTTGGCTGATTCGCGAGCCCGGGCCTGGTTAGCTTCGAGTGTTTTCTGTTTTTCTCGCAAGCTGGCTTCGATCGCCGAAATTTCATCGAGGGTGTTCTTATAGCCGATTAATATTTGTTTTCTAGCGTCCACCATATAGTCGTAATATTTCAGCATGCGGCTGATATGCTCCGGGTTTTCAAGATTAAAAAGCACTTTCAGTGGCTCACTTTGACCCAGCCTGTAGGCCGCGCTTAGCTCTTTGCTGACAATGTTCGCCTGGCGTTGCTTCTTTACCTGTAGCTGTTCCTGGCGCTGGGCAAGGGCGGAGAGTTCGGTATTAAGGGAGCTGATTTGCCGATTGAGGTTTTGTAAGGCCTGTTGGATGTCAGTTGCTTTCAGTTCGGTTCGACGTAGTTCTGAGCTCAGACTGTTGCGTTTGTCCTCACTGTCGCGGAGTTGCTTTTGCAGCAGAGAAATTTCACGTTTTAGTGTTTTAAGTTTTTTAGAATCATTAGTGTCAGTAGCCGCGATGCCAGAACCACTAAAGGTAATCCCCGTGACACTAAGGAGAATTATGGTAGCCAGAACGACGATCCGTGATATCACTCGGTAACGCAAGATCATAACCGGTGGTCAGATTTAGGGTTTGATGTTGGGCTAGCCACTGGTTGAGCTACCAGGCTACTGATTAGCTGGGGGTCAGTAGTGATTGGCCGGTCATCTCGGCGGGCGGAGCCAGGTCCAGAAGGGCGAGCATCGTGGGCGCTATATCTGCCAGACTGCCATTATCTCTTAACTTGATATTTCGAGGGCCAAGGTAAACCAGTGGCACAGGATCTATGGTATGTGAAGTCAGGGTTTGTCCGGTATTTTGGTCTTTCATGTTTTCGACATTACCGTGGTCGGCACTAATCAAACATTGACCACCCACTTCTTTGAGTGCGGTGATGATTTTTCCGAGACATCGATCGAGGGTTTCGACGGCTTTAACAGCGGCATCAAAGACGCCGGTGTGGCCAACCATATCGCCGTTGGCAAAGTTGCAGATTATGGCATCGTAGGTGCCACTTTTGATTGCTTTTAACAATTCTTCTGTCACCAGTTCGGCACTCATTTCCGGTTGCAGGTCATAGGTGGCAACATCAGGAGAAGGAATTAGAATTCTGTCCTCACCTTCAAAGGTGGATTCACGTCCGGCGCTGAAGAAAAATGTCACGTGGGCATATTTTTCGGTTTCAGCAATACGCAGTTGGGTTTTGCCGATACTGGCAATATATTCGCCAAAGGAATTTGATGTTAGTTGGGGGCCGAAGGCGCAGGCGGCTTTTAGCTTGTCTGCATACTTGGTGGTCATCACAAAGTCGGCTAATTCAGGGCGCCTGGCCTGGGGGAATTCGTCAAAACCCTCTTCGACGAAAGCGCGGGTGATCTGGCGTGCCCTGTCTGGACGAAAGTTCATAAAAATCACCGCATCGCCATCATTGACTGCGCTTGACGATGAATCCCCGCTTTGGATTAAGGTTGCAGGTACAAACTCGTCATTTTCGCCCCTTGTGTAAGCCTCTTCCAGAGCGGCCATTGCGCTCCTGGCCTTATGATCCGCCTGGCCATCGACTATGGCCTGCCAGGCCAACTGAGTTCTATCCCAACGATTGTCTCTATCCATGGCGTAGTAGCGCCCGCAAACAGTCGCTATTCGGCCTGTGCCAAGGTCGGCAAATTTTTTCTCGACCCGTTCAATAGATGGCTGGGCGCTACGCGGTGGCGTATCGCGACCATCCAGAAAAGCATGTAAGAAAAGTTTTTTCGCGCCCTTTTTGGCGGCCAGTTCCAGGGCTGCGAGAATATGATCTTCGTGGCTGTGTACGCCGCCGGGTGAAAGCAAGCCCATGATATGTACGGCTTTATCTGCGGCCACGGCTTTTTCAATGGCCTGAGTGTAGGCGGGATTACTGTTGAAATTACCGTCTGCGATAGCGGCATTGATACGGGTGAAATTCTGGTAGATAACACGGCCAGCACCGATGGTCATATGACCGACTTCCGAATTGCCCATTTGACCTTCCGGCAAGCCGACTTGTGAGCCCGAACAATGCACCAGGGTTTTGGCCTGAGTTTGCCAGAGTTGATCCCAAACTGGCGTGGAGGCTGTGTAGATGGCATTCGCTTCGTGGCTATCACTGTGACCCCAGCCGTCCAGAATAATAAGCATCAGGGGCGTCTTATTTGTCGCAGGTTTGGACGTTTTCAACTCGGTGTTTTCCCTTGTCTGTTCGGTGCTTGCCATTGTCTATGTGGCATCTCGCGGGTAAATCGAAGCTGGGAATGTTACACGCTAAGGTGGGTGAACTCCATGTTCGCCCAGAGTGAACTTAAACCACGGGCCGATCAGGATATTGTTTATCTCTGGGTGCTGAGCAGCCCACCCTTTGTGTATACTGTGCCGCCCTTGAAGGGGCAGAAAATTACCGATTTAGAGGTGTTGAATATTGGATTTTTTTATCTTTATCAGTGAGCAATGGGTGGCGGTTAGCGTCTTGTTAATGCTGATCTACCTGTTTGCCTTTACCGAGCAAAAAAAAGCCGGTAAGCAAATATCTGTTCACGATGTCACCAGCTTGATCAACAATGATCAGGGTGTGTTGGTTGATGTTCGTAGCAGCAAGGAATATCAGTCGGGACACATCGCCAATGCGATCAATATTCCTCTAGCTACACTGGATGCCCGCATCGTTGAACTTGAAAAATACAGTGATAAAACGCTGGTGCTGGTGGACAAGCTAGGACAGCATTCAGCCTCGGCAGGCAGAAAACTCAAGGCTGCGGGCTTTGAAGTACGGCGCCTGCAGGGTGGTATGGGCGAATGGCGGAGTCAGAGTTTGCCGGTTGTCGTAGCCTGAAGCCAGGTCTGACATAGGGCCTGATAAATGCGCTTTGAGCGAACCAGGCGTAACGAGCACAAGCCAGGTGAATAAAATATGGATGATAGCGTGATGAGTAGCAACGATAATAAAGTCGTCTTATATGGCACAAGAATGTGCCCCTATTGCGTCGCTGCGCGGCGCTTGCTGGAAAGTCTGGAGATTGATTACGAGAATATCCCCGTCGATGGGGATCGCCAGCTGCGTCAGCATATGGAAACTATCAGCGGCCGTCACACGGTTCCGCAAATCTGGGTCGGTGACACCCACGTGGGCGGCTATACCGAGTTGCAGCAACTGGCTAGCACGGGGCAGCTCGAGACCCTGTTGCAGGGTGCTAGCGCCTGACCTGAGATACTCTTCAGCAAGCTCCACAAACTTCGACTTCATGTATGACAAGGCTAAAACCGGACAGGAGTAAGCGCTAAATGAATCAAGCAAGTTCAGCTGAGACAGGTAATGGGCTGGATCAGGGCGGCAAAACCCAATTGGGGATCAAGCGAGTTTATGTCAAAGATGTCTCTTTCGAGGTGCCTTTGGGTGTTGAGGCCTTTACGCGTCAATGGCAACCGAGGGTTAACCAGGATATTTCCACGGCGGTCCATAAGCTGGCTGATGATCAATACGAAGTCGTGCTCCACATCACCATTTCGGTGCAGGAAGAAGAACAGGTGCTTTGTTTGGCAGAAGTTCAGCAGGCTGGGATATTTTTCGTCGCGGGCGTTGAAGGCCAGCAGCTGGCTCAGGTATTAAACACCCACTGTCCGGGGATTTTGTTTCCTTATGCCCGGGAGATGATAGACAACCTGGTGGTGCGCGGTACGTTCCCTGCTTTGATGTTGCCGCCGGTGGACTTTGATGTCATGTTTCAAAAAGCCCTTGCGGAACAGAACCAGAGCGGGCCTGGCGACACCCTTGGCCAACAGCCCGACAAGCTCAATTAGTCACGCCTTAGGCCTACGATCAGGGTTTTACGGAGGGGTTCTCCGCTGCTGGTCGATTAGGATTGTATGCCGAGTTCCTGAAGTTTCCGGGTCAGTGTATTTCGTCCCCAGCCGAGTAGTTCTGCGGCGTTACGTTTGCGGCCTGCGGTATGCCGCAAAGCGGTTTCAATCGCAACCCGTTCAAAGGCAGGCAAAGCGGTGCCGAGAATATTGGTTTTGCCCTGTTCGAGTTCATGTTCCATCCAGTTAGCGAGTAGTAGTTGCCAGTTATCTTGCTCACTGGCTGATGCTTCAGGTTTTTCCTGCATTTCTGGCGGTAAATCGACTAATAAAATCTCTCGCCCAGCGGCCATAACGGTTAGCCAGCGGCAGGTGTTTTCTAGTTGCCGGACATTACCTGGCCAGGCTTGATTGACCAGAAAGGCCTGGGCTTCGGGTGACAGAATCTTTGGTTCGACATTCAGTTCTTTGGCTGATTTATGAAAGAAATGTGCCATCAATTTGGGTATATCTTCACGGCGGTCAGAGAGTTTTGGTAAGTGCACGCGAATCACATTGAGCCGATGAAACAGGTCTTCACGAAAGCTGTGTTGCTGGACTAACTTTTCAAGATTCTGGTGGGTGGCTGCGATAATACGAACGTTTGCCTTCACTGGAGTGTGTCCACCGACACGGTAAAATTCGTTGTCCGACAGTACACGCAACAGGCGTGTTTGTGCTTCCTGGGGCATATCACCAATTTCATCAAGAAATAATGTGCCACCATTGGCTTGCTCAAAATGGCCGATTCGACGCTGTGTAGCACCGGTAAAAGCGCCTTTTTCATGACCAAACAATTCAGATTCAATAAGATCGTGGGGAATCGCCGCCATATTGAGGGCGATAAAGGAAGCATCTTTACGGGGGCTGTGGCGATGCAGTGCTTTGGCGACTAGCTCCTTACCGGTGCCAGACTCACCGTTGATCAATACCGTTATGTTGGAATGGGACAGTCGACCAATGGCGCGAAAGACTTCTTGCATGGCCGGTGCTTCGCCGATGATCTCGGTTTGTTCGACCGCGAGCGGCGGCACGTGTTGAGCGGTGTTTTCCTGAGCAAAGGTAAGTGCTCGCCGGGTCACAGAGATCAGGTCGTCGACATCAAAGGGCTTGGGCAGGTATTCAAAGGCGCCACCTTGATAAGCGGCGACGGCGCTGTCCAGGTCTGAGTGTGCGGTGGTAATGATGACCGGCAAGCCGGGATGGTTTTGGTGTATTTTCTCCAGTAGCTCCAGACCGTCCATGCCGGGCATGCGAATATCGCTGATAATGGCATCGGGGACGTTATCAGCCATATAGTCCAGTAAGCTGTGAGGGTCCTCAAAACTGCGAATATTGAAATCTGCCTTTTGTAGGGCTTTTTCCATTACCCAGCGTATCGAATTGTCGTCGTCAACGATCCAGATTATTGGCTTCATACTGCGAATTCCTTGTTAGGTTTATGTTCCGTGTTTGAAAGCTCCAGGGGTAAAAACACAGAGAATCGTGTTTCACCCGGCTGGCTTTCACATTCAATAAGGCCCTGGTGTTGATTGATAGCGGACTGGGCGATGGGTAGCCCCAGACCACTCCCTGCGGCGCGACCGCTGATCATGGGGTAGAAAATACGCTCAGCCAGTTCACTGGGAATCCCCGGGCCGTTATCAATAATGTCCAGGCGGCATATGATGCGGTGCTGATATTTCCCGATAGTGAAGTGGTTGATAATCCTGGTGCGAAAAACGATTTCGCCTCCTTTGCCGATTAAATCTGCGCTCTCCAGGGCCTGCATGGCGTTGCGACCTAGATTGAGCACGGCCTGAATGAGTTGTTCTCGGTTGCCCAGTAGGTCAGGAATGCTGGGGTCGTAATCTTTGCGGATAAGTAATTGCCGATTGGTTTCGGCCATTAGCAGTTTGGCGACGTGTTCGGTGATCTCGTGAATATTGAGGGCCGTATACTTGCCCACTACGGTCGGACCCAATAGCCGATCGACCAGTTTCCTTAGTCGCTCAGTCTCGGCAATGATGACATCGGTGTATTCCACCAGTTCGCTACGGTCCAGTTCCTGAGCTAGCAGTTGAGAGGCGCCGCGAATGCCGCCCAGGGGGTTTTTGATTTCGTGAGCCAGACCGCGAACCAGATTACGAGAGGTGTCGTGGGCGGAGATCAGGGCTTCTTCCTTATCTATCCGTAAGGTCCTGTCCATGGCCTGTATTTCCACTAACAAGCTGGCTTCAGGGTTAATATTTAAGGGTGTTACGGAGTAATCGACGGTGATTTTCGTCTGATCAGGTAGCAGCAGCTTAGCTTTACGCTCTGTAAACGGGCGATTGTTTTTCTGAGATTCTTCCAGGCTGCGCTTTTTAGGCTCTGAATCTACAAAAAGATAAGCAGCATTGAGGCCTAAAAGCCGCTGAGTGCTGGCTGCCAGCAAATTTTCTGCCGCCGGATTGAGGTAGGTGATTTCCAGATTGGTGTCTAATAACAGAACGACGGTATTGAGATTGTCGAGCACCAACTGGTGGGTATTTTCATAGTTCATTGGGGTAGTCGGTGGGGCCTGCTAACGACGAGTTCATCATTGAGCTGCAATTATTAGGCCAAAATAGCTAGAGCGATTGCGCAGTCAAACAGTTTCCGGAGCGGGCATTATGAGGCAATAAGATACGATGCGCACCAAATTAGTGCGCAGAGGGGGAGCTTGGGAGCCAGGCCTAGTTCTTAGACTTTTTAGGGTGGTAGCGCTTGACGTAAAAAGTAATGGTTTGAGTTTCCGCCTTCCTGTTGCCATCTGCGCCGAAGATTTGTGCGCGAATCTGGTGCTCGCCTCTAATTAGGTTGGTCAGGGTGAAGCGTGTGCTGGTAGTTGGCGAACCGACTTCCCCATTGTGGAGGAGCTTGACGACGTGCCCTTCCTGTAAGGGTGGCTTGAGACCGATCTGTACGACTACTTCGGTCTGCCCCGGTGGGACAGTCGATTGGTCCAGGGGTTGAGTGATAAAACTCGCTGAATAGCGAACTTCCTTTACTTCCTCCTCTGGTTTTTTCTCAGCTGTTTCGCCCGTAGGTGCAGTGTCCGCGTCTGCTGGAGGTGCTGGGGCAGTTGATACCTGAGTGTTAATGGGCCGGATTTTTATCTCTCTTGACTCACTGCCCGCAGGCGGATTATCTGTGAAAGTGACATTACCCTGTTCATCAACAGTTTTGAAAACCGCGCCAGCACTGACTTTAGCGATATAAGTCAGTGGTACAACAGACATGAAGCAAGCGAGTGCAAATAATCGGGTCTTATTCATAAGGTGTCCCATCCTTGATGGCTAGTAGTGCAAGATTACCCTCCCTTAGACCAAAGAAAAAGCCCATCATTCACCTTGTACAAGGTGAATGATGGGCTTTTTTACCGCTTTGTGAGCGAATCCGCTCGGACGTTTTAGACGCTGTAGTACATATCAAACTCTACCGGGTGGGTGGTCATGTTGAGTTTTTCAACTTCTTCTGCTTTCAGTTCGATATAGGCATCGATAACGTCATCGTCCATAACGCCGCCAGCGGTCAGGAATGCACGATCATTATCCAGGGCATCCAGGGCTTGTTCCAGGGATGAAGCCACGGTAGGAATGGCTTTACCTTCTTCAGCGGGCAAATCGTACAGATCTTTATCGGCTGCATCACCGGGGTGGATTTTGTTTTGAATGCCGTCCAGGCCAGCCATCAACATGGCGGTGAAGGCCAGGTAAGGGTTAGCGGTGGGGTCTGGATAACGGACTTCAATGCGGCGCGCTTTGGGGTTAGGTACAAAGGGTATACGGATCGACGCTGAACGGTTACGTGCCGAATAAGCCAGCATAACCGGAGCTTCAAAACCCGGCACCAGACGTTTGTAGGAATTTGTTGAGGCATTGGCAAAGGCATTGATGGCGCGGGAATGCTTAATGATGCCGCCAATATAGAACAAGGCAGTTTCTGACATACCGGCATAAATGTCACCGCTGAAGATATTTTGCCCGTCTTTCGACAAGGACTGGTGTACGTGCATACCAGAGCCATTGTCGCCGACCAGTGGTTTGGGCATAAACGTCGCGGTTTTGCCGTAGGCGTGCGCGACATTATGTACGCAATACTTAAAGATTTGAATTTCATCAGCTTTTTGAGTCAGGCTGTTGGGGCCAACGCCAATTTCGCATTGCCCAGCGGTGCCCACTTCGTGGTGGTGGACTTCCACATCAAGGCCCATTTGGGTCATTGCCCCACACATGGCGGCGCGTAGGTCGTGGAGGGAGTCAACCGGTGGTACCGGGAAGTAACCGCCTTTTACACCGGGACGGTGACCCATGTTACCGTCCGCGAAGTCATGTTCCGTTGCCCATGAGGCTTCTTCAGAGGCGACTTTGTAGAAAGCGCCGCTCATATTGGCACCCCATTTGACGTCGTCAAAGACGAAGAATTCGGGCTCTGGCCCAAACAGAACGTTATCGGCAATGCCAGTAGACTTCATGTAGGCCTGAGCGCGTTCGCCAATAGAACGGGGGTCACGGTTGTAGCCCTGCATGGTGGTTGGCTCGACGATACCGCAGCGGAGGATAACTGTGGGCTCATCAGTAAAGGGATCGAGCACGGATGTTTGATCGTCTGGCATCAGAATCATGTCCGATTCGTTAATGCCCTTCCAGCCTTCGATGGAAGAACCATCAAACATTTTGCCTTCTTCAAAGAAACCTTCGTCGACTTCTTTTGAGGGGATCGATACGTGTTGTTCTTTACCTTTGGTATCGGTAAACCGTAAATCGACCCAACCGGCTTCGCTTTCTTTGATGAGATTCAGTGTTAGTTCAGACATATTTCCTCCAGGTTGAGGTTGATCAAGTAAGTTTTTATCGTCGCCCATTGGGCGGTGGGTTTAAATCGGTTCTGTGAGAAACGCCCAGGTCTCAAACGCCGCAAAACTGATTTGCTGACCTGCTGCTTTGAATATAGCAAAACCTGTGCCACGGCCCGATTATTGACTAAAATCGGAACCTGGGTCCTGTCGAGGCAGTATTCAACAAAAATCTGATCAAACGATTGCTCTGTTATGGTGCGCAAAATATTGGCGCGCACCATAACAGAGCAATCAGAGCCGGTTTGATCGCCGCGTATTCTACGCCATCTTTACGTGGTCGTCAGCCCGCTTGATCAGGCGGGTTGGCTTTAATCTGCGACAGCTTTCCAGTCCCGTCGTAGCTTGCTTTATAATCCCGCCTCTTCCTTTCCTGTGCACCGGTTCGCTATGCATTTTGTCGTCAAGTTATTCCCCGAAATCATTATCAAAAGCCCTCCGGTACGAAAGCGCTTTATCAAGCAATTGCGAAGTAATTTGCAACGTTTGATCCGAGACCGTGGCCATAGCGCCGAAGTCCGTAGCCAGTGGGACAAGATTGAAGTGCTGGTCGCGGATGAAGATACCGAGTGTATAGAGCTGGTTCAAGGCTTGCTGGCGACCACGCCGGGCATCGCTAATTTTTCTGAAGTCAGCGAGCACCCACTGGGTGATTTTGAACAGGTTGCCGATTTGCTTTGGCCTATTTATGGCGAGGCAATCCGTCATCGCACCTTTTGTGTGCGGATAAAGCGCACCGGCAAGCATGATTTTAGGTCCGTTGAAGCCGAGCGCGAGATTGGCGGTCGCTTATTCCAGCGTGCCGAGTCCGCCACTGTAAAGTTGAAAGATCCAGATGTACAAATCAGTCTTGAGGTTCGTGGCCAGCAACTCTTTATTATGGAAAAAACTACCCAGGGCCTGGGTGGTTTCCCCCTGGGCACCCAGGAAGCTGTAATGTCTCTGGTCTCCGGTGGTTTTGATTCCACGGTGGCGAGTTATCTGACCATGAAGCGTGGTCTGCGCACGCATTTTTGTTTTTTCAATCTCGGTGGTCGTGCCCATGAGCTGGGGGTGAAGGAAGTCGCCTGGTATCTGTGGGATAAATACGGCTCCTCCCACCGGGTTAAATTTATCACCGTGCCTTTTGAAGACGTGGTGGCCGAAATTCTTACCAAAGTCGATAACTCCCAAATGGGCGTCGTGCTCAAACGCATGATGTATCGAGCCGGAGCGGAAGTCACCAAAGCCTGGAACGTCGATGCCATGGTTACTGGTGAAGCGGTGGCTCAGGTCTCAAGTCAGACCTTGCCAAACCTGGCGGTGATCGACGCAGTCACGGATGTGCTGACCCTTCGACCCCTGATCACCATGGATAAAAATGACATCATCAAGATTGCTCGCAATATAGGCACCGAAGATTTTGCCGCTAACATGCCGGAATATTGCGGTGTTATCTCGGTGAAGCCCACCACCCGGGCAAAGCCTGAGCGGATTGAGCGGGAGGAAGCAAATTTCGATTTCGATATCCTGGAAAACGCGATCAGTAATCGCCGTGAAGAAAACATCGACGAGATGATGGCGGATCTTGTTGAATTGCCGACCGTAGAAAGCTTCTCATCACCGCAACCGGAGATGATCATCCTCGATATCCGCCATCCCGATGAGGTGCTGCGCAAACCCCTTAAAGCAGGTTCCGCAGAGGTCGCCACCGCGCCGTTTTTCTCATTGCAGAAAAGCTTCAAAAGCCTGGACCCAGCCCGGCATTACTTGCTCTATTGTGACAAAGGTGTAATGAGTAGATTACACGCGGAATTACTTCGTGAAGAAGGCTTCGAAAACTTGGGGCTATATGCGCCTAAGAGTTGAATATAAAAGACTTCTTTATAATTTTTGTCTGCGCTGATAGCTAATTCGATCAGTGACTTTTGCAAGCTAAACCACTACACTGCGCGCCCCAAAATCTGCTGCAGTCCGCCCTCATGTCTGATATTCAAAAACTTCGCAATATTGCGATTATTGCCCACGTTGATCACGGAAAGACAACTCTGGTTGATAAACTCCTGAAACAGTCAGGCATGCTGGATCGCAAGGATCTGGATTCCGAACGCATTATGGATTCCAACGATCAGGAGCGTGAGCGGGGCATTACCATTCTCGCTAAAAACACCGCCATCGAGTGGGACGGTTATCACATCAATATTGTTGATACCCCTGGCCATGCCGACTTTGGTGGCGAAGTCGAACGGGTACTGTCGATGGTTGACTCGGTACTGCTGCTGGTCGATGCCGTCGATGGCCCCATGCCACAGACTCGCTTTGTGACCTCCAAGGCCTTTGAGCAAGGCTTAAACCCCATCCTTGTGGTCAATAAAGTGGATCGTCCTGGCGCGCGCCCTCACTGGGTGGTTGATCAGGTCTTTGATTTATTTGATCGTCTGGGCGCGACCGACGAGCAGCTGGATTTCCCGATTATTTATGCCTCGGCGCTGAACGGTGTAGCTGGTCTCGAAGTCGATGAGCTAGCCGATGACATGATTCCGCTGTTCCAGATGATCACCGACAAGGTGAAGGCACCGGATGTGGATCGCGAAGGGCCCTTTCAGATGCAAATTTCTGCCCTCGACTACGACAGCTACGTCGGTGTTATCGGCGTCGGTCGCATTACCCGAGGCAGTTTGGCCCCCAACCAACAGGTGGTGATTGTTGACCACGATCAGAAAACCCGCAAAGGCAAAGTGCTCAGCGTTAAAAGTTATCTCGGCTTGCATCGTATCGACACTGAGCTCGCTGAGGCTGGGGATATCGTCACGGTTACCGGCATCGATGCCCTGGGTATTTCAGATACCCTGTGTGACCCGGATCATATCGAAGCCATGCCGCCGCTATCGGTGGACGAGCCAACAGTTAGCATGATGTTTATGGTGAACGATTCGCCCTTTTCTGGTCTCGACGGCAAGTACGTTACCTCTCGTAATCTCAAGGATAGGCTCCAACGTGAACTCATCCATAACGTCGCCCTACGCGTTGAGCCAGGCGATAGTCCCGATAAGTTTCGTGTCTCAGGTCGTGGTGAATTGCATCTGTCGGTACTCATTGAAACCATGCGTCGCGAAGGTTATGAACTCGGCGTATCCCGCCCGGAAGTTATTCAGAAAGAAGTCGATGGCAAAATTCACGAACCCTTTGAGCAAGTGGTTATCGACGTCGAAGATAAGCACCAGGGCGCAGTGATGGAAGAAATTGGCTTGCGCAAAGGCGAGCTGAAAAATATGGAGCCCGACGGCAAAGGCCGAGTCAAACTGGAAGTCCTTATTCCCTCACGAGGCCTGATTGGTTTTCGTGGGCAGTTTCTTACCATGACTTCTGGCTCCGGCATTATGACCAGCATTTTTGATCATTATGGCCCCACCAAAATGGGTGAAGTCATGTCCCGACAAAACGGGGTGTTGATATCCATGGTCAAAGGTAAAACCCTGGGATT
>CALLDA010000207.1 GCA_937998635.1 uncultured Pseudomonadales bacterium | reverse complement strand
GGTAACGATGTCGAGGTCCGCCAACTACTACCTGATTCCGAAGAGCCCCACCATTATTCCCTGCGTATCTCCGACAAACTGGCGCTAAACCAGGCCGACCTTGTGGTCTGGATTGGCCCTGAGCTGGAATCTTTTCTACTCCGGGCAGTCAACAACCTCAATCCGGAAAAGGTGCTCACTGCAAGTTCGCTAGCAGATATCCAGCTTGCAAATAGTGGCCGTGCAAACGATCCACATATCTGGCTAAACCCCGACAATGGCATCGTTATCGCCACCGAGGTGAGCAACTGGATTGCCGCTCACTTTCCGGATTTGCGAGAACAGATACTCGCCAATCAACAGCGATTCCGAACCCAAACCTTAGCTAGCTCTGAAAATGCAAGTCAGCGCCTACTTCCCTTGCACGACCTTAAAGTGCTGGTTGATCACGATGCTTTTGGCCACTTCTTTAGCTTTTTTAATATTCAGCAAGCCGGTGCGCTTAAAACCACGTCGGGATTACCCGCTAGTGCGGGCAGCCTGCGGGCCGTGCTCAACGACGCTGAATTTGACTGTATTGTTGCAGAACCCCGATCCCAACATACGCGGGTCGAAAAAATCGCCGATAAAAGCTCCGCACGAACGGTGATTGTCGATCCTCTGGGCGCAGATATTCCAGACTCAGATAACACCTATCGGGATTTGATAGCGGAAATAGCCAGCACTCTGGCAAGCTGTCTGCCAGTAAGCACGCAGCAATCTTCGCCATACATCTCAACACGAGCCTCGCCATAAAACCGCTCTACCCGAGCTTATGTCGCCAAAGTTCCGAGTCAAGCTCACTGAAAATTTAGGCCAGCAGCGGCGCAACCCCTCGCACCCGGGATCGAAGCATACGAGCATATTGTTCGGGATCTTTACTCGACCTGCCAGTCAGCTCCGACTGAGCATCGGGCGAAGTCAGAAGAAACTGTGTCAAAAGGCGAGACAGCCAGAATTGTAAAGCCGCAAAACACAACACATCCTGCCAGCACTCGCGTTCCAACTGAATAAATGGCCGCTGTTTGGCATATGCATTGAGCAAGGCTTCAGCCAGCACGCTATCAATGTGCCCATCGGCACTGCTTGCCCAGTCGTTCACCGCGATGGCCACATCTAGTAACAACCAGTCCATACAGGCACTTTGGAAATCAATCACGGCGCTCAGTCTGTCGCCATCAAAAAGGGCATTATCTCGAAACAGGTCAGCGTGAATAACGCCCGTGGGCATCATCTTGCTTTGTTCTGAGATGACATAATCTTGCTCTGGGTTTTGCATTCGCAACTGTTGCTGTAGAGATAATTGCTCGTCTATTAAACGCAGATCCTCGGGAGATAAACTTGAGCCCAGAGTCTCAGCCGTCGATAGAGCCCACGCCAGCCCGTACGGGTTGTCATGCCGATCAGGAAATGTAGCTGATTGCCGATGCATCCTGCCAAGAAAATCTCCGATGGCAGCGCAGTGTTGAGCGGTGACCGGGTTCTGGCCATCACCAGAAACGCCTGGATGAATACCCTTAGCCTTACTCGCCAGCAAAGCTTTCTTCCCCGCAATTTGATGGATCGCTTCACCTCTGGCATTCACAGCTAAAGGCGGCACGGGCAGGCCCTCGCGGCAGAGCAGCTTGATCAGGGCCACCGAAAACTCGGTTTGCTGTGGATTTTCCACCTCTAGAATCGTCAACACCCATTGTTTCTCCCTTGCCTGGGGCTTGTCAGTAGAGGCAAGGGCTGTAGCAACAATATAGGTACTGTTTTCGAGGCCATCGGCGACGCCGGAATATGACGTCAAACGGCCAAGGTCCAGCCCATCCAGCAACCTTTCTAATTCATTCTGATCAATCCTGGTGTATACAGCCATCGACTTGAACCAACCCAAAAACAAAATAGTTTAAAAACAGACAGCCAAAGAAAGTCTGATTAAATCACGCCAAACACTTGGTGTATGCTTGTCACTTCGATACGCTTCGCCAGACTTTATTCTAATAGCTTTTTGCGTCAACGTAGTTAATCTCAGGTAATGCCATGACATCCCCCCAAGCCCCCATCGTTCTGGTCGATGGCTCATCCTATCTGTATCGCGCTTTTCACGCATTACCGCCGCTTAACAACTCCCGAGGCCAGGCCACTGGCGCGGTTAAAGGCGTGATTTCGATGCTGCGCAGGTTGCAAAAAGATTATCCCGATAGCGCTATCGTGGTGGTTTTCGATGCCAAGGGTAAAACTTTTCGCGACGAATTGTATGAAGAATACAAATCTCACCGCCCGCCCATGCCCGATGAGTTGCGTGAACAGATTGAGCCCATCCACAATATTGTCAGAGCCATGGGCCTGCCCCTGCTGATTATTGATGGCGTCGAGGCTGATGACGTGATCGGCACACTGGCCCAGCAGAGCAGCGAATTGAAAATGCCGGTAGTGATTTCAACTGGCGACAAGGACATGGCCCAGCTGGTCAACAATCACGTTACCCTGGTCAACACCATGAGCGATACGGTGCTAGACCCGACCGGTG